>DASUZN010000109.1:0-13591 GCA_036376855.1 Gaiella sp.
GCTGCAGCCGCCGTTCTGGCACAGCCGACGTCGGAGGCGTCGCTGACGGGTGCGCGCGGCCGCCTCGTCGTCGGAGAGGACGGCCGGGCGGTCCTCGTCGTCACCGACGTCCCGCCCGTGCCGGCCGGCAAGACGTACCAGGTCTGGGTGATCGACGACGGGCACCCGGTCTCCGGCGGCCTCTTCGCGCCGGGCACCGGGACCCTGGCGATCCCGGTCGACGGCAGCGTCGGGAACGGCTCGGTCGTGGCGGTCACGGTCGAGGACGACGGCGGCGCATCCGCGCCGACCGGGAAGCCCGTGATCGCCTCGGCCCCCGTTTCGGTCTCCTGAGCCCGGCACGAAGTCGGCACGGATTCTCTCCGACGCCACCCGTACACTCGTTCGGGTGACGGATCTCCGCCCCGCGCTACGGGAGCTCTTCGGCTTCGACGTCTTCCGGCCCGGACAGGAGGCGGTGGTCCGTGCCGCGCTCGAGGGCGCCGACACGCTCGCGATCATGCCGACCGGCGCCGGCAAGTCCCTGACGTACCAGCTCGCGGCGATGCTGCGGCCCTCGCCCACGCTCGTCCTCTCGCCGCTGATCGCGCTGATGAAGGACCAGGTCGACAAGCTGCCCCCGCAGGTCGGCGCGACCGCGACGTTCGTCAACTCGTCGCTCGGCCCCGACGAGACGTCGGCGCGCCTCGCGTCCGTCGCAGCGGGCAAGACGCGCCTGCTCTACGCGGCGCCCGAGCGGCTGCGGCAGGAGGCGTTCGTGCGGACGCTCCGCTCGATCGGCGTGGGCCTGGTGGTGATCGACGAGGTGCACTGCGTCTCGATGTGGGGGCACGACTTCCGGCCCGACTACCTCTTCATCAGGCGCGCGCTCGAGGAGCTCGACGGGCCGGCGGTGCTCGGCATGACCGCCACCGCGACGCCGGCGAATGCCGAGTCGATCGCGGAGGCGCTCGGTCGGCAGCTCGAGGTCGTCCGCACGAGCGTCCATCGGCCGAACCTCCGCTACGACGTCGATCGCGCCGAGAACGGCGAGGAGCGGCTCCGGGCGCTGCTGCGCCGCCTCCGCGGCCTCGACGAGGGCGTGGCGATCGTGTACGCACGGTCGCGGCGCTCCTGCGAGGAGATCGCGCGCACCCTGCGCGGGCACGGGATCGTCGCGGAGCACTACCACGCGGGCCTCGAGCCGGACGAGCGCACGCGCGTCCAGGAGTCGTTCGTGGCCGGGCGCACCCCTGTCGTCGTCGCGACCACCGCGTTCGGCATGGGCATCGACAAGGCGAACGTGCGGCTCGTCGCGCTCGCGAACCTCCCCGACTCGCTCGAGAGCTACGTGCAGATGGTCGGCCGCGCGGGCCGGGACGGCCGTCCGAGCGACACGGTCCTGCTGGCGGGCGACGCGGACGCGACGGCCCTCCGTCGCTTCGCGCTCGGCGACGTGCCGACGCCCGATGTCCTGCGGCGCGTCTACCGCGCCGTCCGCGAGGCAGGCGGATCGGTCACATCCGACACCCTCGAGGAGGCCGTCGGGGGCACGCACGACCCACGCGTCCTCGTCGGGATGCTCGAGCAGGCCGGTCTCGTGCGGCGCAGCTACGACGCCGGACGAGCGATGCGGATCGAGCTCCTGCCCGCCGACGCCGGGGCGGGCGCCGCCGTCGATGCGCTGCTCGACCGCTACGAGCGCGCCGCGGCCGCGCGGGTCGAGCACATCATCGAGTTTGCGGAAGCCCCGCGCTGCCGGCACCTCCAGGTCGCAGAGCACTTCGGCGAGACGCTCGACGGGCCGTGCGGCGCCTGCGACATCTGCGCGCCGCGTGCGACGACCGCCGGCGCTACGGCGTCTCCGGCCCGTCCGGTGCCGGACGATCCGGCTCCCGTGATCTTCGAGGCCGTTCAAGCGCTCACATGGCCGCTCGGCCGCCGGAGCCTCGTCGCGATGCTCCGCGGCTCCGTCAAGGCGCCTCCGTCCGCCCGGCGCTCGGCCGCGTTCGGCGCGCTGGCCGCCGCCTCGGAGTCGGAGGTGACGCGCTGGGTGCGCGCGCTCGAAGCCGCCGGCGCGCTCGTCGAGGTCGAGAGCGACGGGTTCAAGGTCTTGCACGCCCGCCCGGGCGCCGCGCTGCCGTCGTTCCGGGCCGTTGCGACAGCGTCGGCGGACGGGCCGCTCGTCGCCGAGCTCAAGGCGTGGAGGATGCAGCGGGCGCGTGACGACGGCGTCCCCGCCTACGTCGTCCTGCACGACGCGACGTTGCACGAGCTGGCCGCCCGGCGACCCGGCTCGGAGGCGGAGCTCGCAGGCGTCAAGGGCCTCGGCCCCACGAAGCTCGCCCGCTACGGCGGCGAGCTGCTCGAGGTCCTCGCCGGGTAGCCCGTTCGCGGGCGCGAATGCGCCGCTCGGGGCTACAATCAGCGGCGCAGTGCGGCTCGGAAGACGTACGGAGGCGGCGCGTCGGCGCGGTCGGATCCGGAAGCCGCGGCTCCTGGCGCTCGTGCTCGTGCTCTTCGCGCTGTCGGCCGCGGCGTTCAGCTACGGCCTGACCACGGCCGTCAGATCCGAGCTCGTCGAGCTCGACCCCGCGAGCTGGCGCGGCGACGTCGACACCGTCATCTACGCCGCGCCGGGCAAGAACGACCAGCGGCGCGTCCTCGCCATCCTTCGTGGCGACGAGAGCCGTGTCCTCGTCCGCTCCGACCGGATCGCGCCGATCATGAAGCAGGCGATCGTCGCCGTCGAGGACAAGCGCTTCTTCGAGCACAACGGAGTCGACGTGCGTGGGATCCTCCGTGCCGCCTGGGAGGACGTCCGCAACACGTCGGTCGTCGAGGGCGGCTCGACGATCACGCAGCAGTACGTCAAGAACGCGTACAGCCGCAACGACAAGACGATCGCGCGCAAGGTGCGCGAGGCCGCGCTCGCCTGGCAGCTGACCCAGCGCTGGTCGAAGGACCGGATCCTGACGGCGTACCTCAACACCATCTACTTCGGGAACGGCGCGTACGGGATCCTGCAGGCGTCGCGCACGTATTTCCACGGCAAGAACGCGGACGAGCTGACGCTTCCCGAGGCGGCGCTGCTGGCCGGCATCCCGGCGAGCCCGTCGCTCTACGACCCCGTCCAACACCCGGTGGCCGCCAAGCAGCGCCGCGGGTACGTGCTCCAGCTGCTCTTCGACCAGGGACGGATCACGGCCGGGGAGTTGCGCCGCGCCAACGCGACCCCGCTGCCGAAGCCGGAGGACGTACGGCTCCCGGGCACACGTGGACCGGCCCCGTACTTCGTCAACTACGTCACCGACCAGCTCGTCGCGCGCTACGGCGCCGAGAAGGTGTTCGGCGGCGGCCTCGAGGTGACGACGACGATCGACCTCGATCTCCAGGACAGAGCACGCAAGGCGATCGAGCAGGTGCTCCGCGACCCGAGCGGCCCGGCGGCCGCCCTCGTGGCCATCGACCCGCACACGGGCGCCGTGAAGGCGATGTTCGGTGGCACGAACTTCCACCGCAGCCAGTTCAACCTCGCCACGCAGGCAGAGCGCCAGCCGGGCTCGTCGTTCAAGCCCATCGTGCTCGCCGCCGCGCTGCGAAAGGGCATCGCCCCGGGCACGCACATCACGTCGAAGCCGATCGAGATCGACGCCGGCGACCGCATCTGGCCGGTGACGAACTACGAGGGCAGCTATCTCGGCAGCGTCGACCTGACGACCGCGATGATCCACTCCGACAACTCCGTCTACGCCCAGCTGACGAACATCGTTGGGCCGAAGTCGATCGTCGAGACCGCGCACCGGCTCGGGATCCGCTCGAAGCTTCCCGCCTACTTCTCGATCGGCCTCGGTTTCGTCGCGGTCAACCCGCTCGATATGGCCCGCGCCTACGCCACGATCGCGAACGACGGGAAGCGCGTGGACGGGTCGATCATGAAGGACCGGCCGCGCGTCGTCGAGAGCGTCGGCTTTCGCCGCAGCGGCAAGGTGACGGCGAACGAGCCGGTCGCCCACTCGGCGCTGACGCCGGCCGAGGCCGAGATCCTGACCGGGGTGCTCCAGAAGGTCGTGCAGGAGGGAACGGGCACGCGCGCCCAGCTCCCCGGCCGCGAGGTCGCGGGCAAGACCGGGACGAACGACGACTACGCCGACGCGTGGTTCGTCGGCTACACGCCCGACCTCGTCACGGCGGTGTGGGTCGGCTATCCGAACGAGCTCAAGCCGATGAAGACGGAGTTCCAAGGCGAGCCGGTCGCCGGAGGCACGCTGCCCGCTCTCATCTGGAAGGCGTTCATGAGCCGGGCGCTCGTAGGGACGCCGGCGACGACGTTCGCGTCCGCCCCCTACCTGCCGAGCTACGACGCCCGAGTGGTGTATCGCAACGGCCAGTGGCGCCTCGACAACGGCTTCTGCCCGGCGACGCGCGTGCTCACGTACTTCGCAGGACGGCTGCCGGGCTCGACCGCCACCTGCTACGCGAACGAGGTGGCCGTCCCCGTGGTCGTGGGGAAGTCGGTCGACTCCGCTCGCGTCGCGCTCCAGACCGTGCCGCTGCAGCCCGACGTCGTCTACGTCCCGGCGAAGCCGCGCACCCGCCCCGGCGAGGTCGTCAAGCAGACGCCGCGCCAGGGGTTCCTCTCTGCGAACGGAACGGTCCGCCTCTGGGTCTCGGCAGCGCAGGACGGCCTCGTGCCGAACCTCGTCGGGTCGAGCCTCCCGGCGGCGCGAGAGCGAAGCCGCAAGCTGAAGCTGCAGCTGAAGATCCAGTACGGGGACGGTCCCGAGGGCACCGTCGTCAAGCAGAGCCTGGAGGCAGGGATCGCGGCCCGGCCGGGCCTGCCGCTCACGCTGCTCGTCGGCCGGGGCGGCTCGACCAGCTAGAGCCCGCTTCGACGTAGCGCCATTCGAGCTCGGTCGCGCGCGAGATCCCAATGCGCGGCGTTCGGACGACATCCGGCTGGCGGTCGGGCTGCACGAGCCGAAAGCGCGGCGGCGCAAGGCGGGCGCCGTTGTCGGCCCCCGTGAGCCCGAGGGCCTGCGTGAGCCGGCCGGGCCCGGAGCAGAGCAGCCTGTCCGACACCGAGCCGCGCCGCTCGCGCATCTCGTCGAGCCCACGTGTCGGCTCGAGCGCGCGAAGCAGGACCGCCGCTCCGTGTCCCGGCGCGCCGCAGACGACGTTCGCACACCAGTGGATCCCGTAGGAGCGATAGACGTAGAGGTGCCCCGCAGGGCCGAACATCACGACGTTCCGGCCTCTCGGCCCGCCGAACGAGTGGCTTGCCGGATCGGTCTCCTCATACGCCTCCACCTCGACGATCCGTCCCCCGACCCCGTCGACGAGAAGCGTCCAGCCGATGAGCCCGGGCGCGGCGTCGTGGACGCTGCCCCCGACGAGCTCGCCGAACGTCACTCGCCCGCTTCGAAGAGCTGCGGGTGACGGGTCAACGTGGTCCCGCGGCTGCGGCGCCCGCGGGCGCCGCTCGGCTCGACGCTCTGCTCGATCTCGTCGAGGATCGTCTCCTGCGTCCGCGACGCGACGACGGGGTCGGGAATCCCCTCCACCCAGACCAGTGTCCGCCGCCCGCTCCCGCGCTCGGCGCCGACGATCGGCTCGAGCGCGTAGATCCGGTCGGCGCGCACGTACTTCCCGAATCCGAGAAACACCATCCCGTGGCCCGACATGCTTCGTAGTATCGCCCGCCGCGGCTCCGGACGCGGCTAGGCTCGAGCGCGATGGCCCGCGTCTATCTCTCCCCTCCGCACATCGCCGGGCGCGAGGCCGAGCTCGTCGCCGAGGCGATCGAGTCGAACTGGATCGCGCCGCTCGGGCCGCACGTCGACGCATTCGAGGCCGAGGTGGCCGCGGTCGCCGGCGTCGAGAACGCCGTGGCGCTGTCGAGCGGCACCGCCGCGCTCCACCTCGCGCTCGTCGTGCTCGGCATCGGCGAGGGCGACGAGGTCGCGTGCTCGGACTTCACGTTCGCCGCGAGTGCGAATCCGATCACGTACGCGGGCGCGACGCCCTTCTTCGTCGACGCCGACGAGACGAGCTGGACGATCGACCCTGCGCTGCTCGAGCGCGCGATCGAGGAGCGGCGCGCCGCGGGTGCACGCGTCCGGGCGGTGATTGCGGTCGATCTCTACGGCCAGTGCTGCGACTACGACGCGCTTCGGGGGGTCTGCGAGCGGCACGACGTCGTCCTGATCCAGGACGCGACCGAGTCGCTCGGTGCGACGTACCGGGGCGCACCGGCCGGGTGCCAGGGCGCCGTGGCCGCCTTCTCGTTCAACGGCAACAAGATCATCACGACCAGCGGCGGCGGGATGCTCGTCTCCGGGAACCGCGACGTGATCGAGCACGCGCGCAAGCTCTCGACGCAGGCGCGCGAGCCGGTCGTGCACTACGAGCACACGGAGGTCGGCTTCAACTACCGGATGAGCAACCTCCTCGCCGCGCTGGGCCGCGCGCAGCTCGAGACCCTCCCCATGCGCGTCGCCGCGCGCCGGCGGATCCGCGCCCGCTACCGCGAGCTCCTCGACGGCGTTCCGGGCGTGACCTTCATGCCGGAGGCGGCCTACGGCACGTCGAACGCGTGGCTCACGTGCCTCGTTCTCGACCCCGACGCATTTGGCGCCGACCGCGAGACGGTCAGACTGGCACTCGAGGCGGAGGACATCGAGGCGCGGCCGCTCTGGAAGCCGATGCACCTGCAGCCGATCTTCGTGTCGCACCGCACGTTCGGGGGTGAGGTCGGCGCGCGCCTCTTCGAGCACGGGTTGTGCTTGCCGAGCGGGTCGGCGCTGGCGGACGCGGATCAGGACCGGGTCGTGGCGACGATCCTCGCCGTCCGGTCGCGCTAGGCGTTCGCGACGCGGTCGGGCACCTCGACGACGTCGAGCCAGTGGCTCCATTGCTCGGTGCGGCCGTTGACGATGTCGAGATACGTCCGCTGGAGCTCGAGCGTGACGTCGCCGACGCCGAGCTCGACATCGTCGACCGCTCGCACGGGCGTCACCTCGGCGGCGGTGCCCGTCATGAAGACCTCGTCGGCGAGGTAGAGGTCGGTGCGGATCACGTCCGTCTCCTCGACGACGTACCCGAGGTCGCGGGCGACCTCGATGACGCTCCCGCGAGTGATGCCCGGGAGGATCGACGTCGAGAGCGGCGGCGTCAGGATCCGGCCGTCCTTGACCACGAAGATGTTCTCGCCCGGCCCGTCTGCGACGAAGCCGTTGTCCGTCAGCAGGATCCCCTCGTCGTAGCCGGCGCGCTGCGCCTCGGTCGTCGCGAGCATCGAGTTGAGGTAGATGCCGGTCGCCTTCGAGACGTGTGGGATGACGTTCGGGCCGACCCGCTTCCAGGAGGAGACCTTCGCGGTGATGCCCTTCGTGAGCGAGTCCTCGCCGAGATAGGCGCCCCAGGGCCAGCTCATGATCACGGTCTCGACCGGGTTGCCTCGCGTGTGCACGCCCAGCGAGCCGTAGCCGAAGAACGCGATCGGGCGGATGTACGCCGCGGGCAGCCCGTTCGCGCGCACGAGGTCGTGCGTCGCCGTCCGCAGCTCCTCGACCGAGTACGGCAGGTCCATGTAGAGGAGGCGCGCGCTGTCGTGGAGGCGCTGCATGTGGTCGGCGAGCCGGAACACGGCCGGCCCCTTCGGGGTCTCGTAGGCGCGGATGCCCTCGAACACGCCGGTGCCGTAGTGGAGACCGTGGACCCCGACGTGAACGGTGGCGTCCGCCCAGTCGACGAGCTCGCCGTTCATCCAGATCTTCGCGGTCTCCTGCATGGGGGCTCCTTCGTTCGGCGTCGGTGACGAAGTCTTACCTGGATTCCAGCACAACGTCCTCGACGCGCCCGCGCGTCAGGCGGATGAGCTCGGGCGGCGCCAGCGAGACGAGGTGCGACTCCGAGCCTGCGCCCGCCCAGACCGTGGGGTGCCGAAGCAGCGTCCGCTCGACGAGGACGGCCGAAACGCGCTCGAGCGGGAACGGCGAGACGCCGCCCGGCTGGAACCCCGTCGCCGCGACGACCTCGTCCGGCTTCGCAACCGTTGCCCGGCGTGCGCCGACGATCCGTGCGACCTTCCCCGTGTCGACCTTGCGATCGCCCGGTACCAGCGTCACCACGGGTGATCCGTCGCAGACGAGGACGATCGACTTCACGACCTGGCCGAGCGTGCAGCCGACCGCGTCGGCCGCCTCCTGCGCCGTCGCCGTCGGGGTGGCGATCTCCTCGATCCGCGCCTCGGCGCCCGTCTCCCGCAGGAACGCCGCGACGCGCTCCACCGGCTCGGGCCACTCCATGCCGCTCTCGCTCACCCGAGCTCGACGAAGCGGACGTCGTCGAATCCCATCGCATGGAGCTGGTCGACGAGCGCGCTCGTGGCCGGCGAGTCGATCGAGAACACCATCAGCGCCTCGCCCCCCTCCTTCGTCCGCGAGACCGCCATGTTGGCGATGTTCAGGCCGGCGTCGCCGAACATCGAGCCGACGCGGCCAATCACCCCCGGCTGGTCGGAGTAGCGGACGAAGACCATGTGCGGCGCGATCTCGAGGTCGATCCCGAAGCCGAGTGCGCCGCCGAGGAAGAGGCGCGGCTCCGGCCCGATCGTCGTGCCCGAGACGTTGACCTCCTCGCCGTCCGACACGAGCCGCACCTCGACGGTGTTCGAGTAGTCGCGCGACGCGCGGTTTCGCTCCTCCACCACGTCGATCCCGCGCTCCGCCGCGATCACCGTCGCGTTCACGACGTTGACCACCTGGTCGACGCGCTCCTGGAACACGCCGTTGAGCGCCGCGGCGGTGAGGAGCCGCGTGTCGTACTCCGACAGCGGGCCGTGCGTGGCGACGGCGATGCGCTCCGGCGCACCGACCGCCAGCTCGACCGCGATCCGCCCGAGCAGCGACGCGAGCGGGATGAACGGGCCGAGCACCTCGAGGTCGGCCTGGTCGACAACCGGGATGTTGACGGCGTTCGTGACGATCCCGCCGTCGAGCGCGGCCACGACCTGCTCGGCGACGATCACGCCCGCCCGATCCTGGGCCTCGTCGGTGGAAGCCGCGAGGTGCGGGGTGACGACGACCTGGTCGAGCTCGAGCAGAGGGCCGGTGTACGGCTCGGCCGAGAACACGTCGAGCGCGGCGCCCGCGAGCTTCCCGGAGCGGATTGCCTCGGCGAGCGCCTCCTCGTCGACAAGCGCGCCGCGCGCGGCGTTGACGAGCCGCGCCCCGTCGCGCATGCGCGCGATCGCGTCACGGTCGACGAGGCAGCGCGTCTCGTCGGTCAGCGGCGAGTGGAGCGTGACGACGTCCGCGGCGCCGAACAGCTCGTCGAGCGTCTCGACCTGCTCGACACCGAGGTCGCGGAACCGGTCGCGGCCGACGAACGGGTCGTAGGCCACCACGTTCATCGCGAGGCCGAGCGCGCGCCGCGCGACCTGCTGGCCGATCCGCCCGAAGCCGATGACGCCGAGCGTCTTTCCTGCGAGCTCGATCCCTCCGTAGCGCGAGCGCTCCCAGCGGCCCTGCTTCAGCGCGGCGTGGGCCTGCGGGATGTTGCGGGCGAGCGCGACGATCAGCCCGATCGTCTGCTCTGCTGCCGACACGATCGTCGACTCTGGCGCGTTCGCGACCACGATCCCTCGACGCGTCGCGGCGTCCACGTCCACGTTGTCGACGCCGACGCCGGCACGCCCGATCACCTTCAGCCGGGCTCCCCGGTCGATGACGTCGCGGGTCAGCTTCGTTGCCGACCGGATCACGATGGCGTCGTAGTCTCCGATGATCTCCTCGAGCGGCGACTCGAGGTCGACGTCCACCTCGAACCGCGAGCGCAATAGCTCGACCCCCGCGTCGGCGATCGGCTCCCGGATCAGGACGCGCATCAGCCTGCTGCGGCGACCGAGCCGAAGGCCTCGAAGGCGGCGGGCGCGGCACGGCCGGGATCGACGTCGGCGCCCGCCTCGCGCAGCTCGACCTCGATCGCGCCCAACGCCTCCGCGATGTCGTCGATCGTGACGTGGCCGATGTGACCGATGCGAAAGAGCCGCGGCACGAGATCGCCGTGGCCGCCGGCGATCGTGATGCCGTGGCGGTCGCGGAGCGCCAGGCGCAGCTCGACCGCGTCGATCCCCGCCGGCGTCAGCGCACCGGTGAGCACGGCCGCGCTGTCGTCGTCGGGCGAGTACAGCTCGAGCCCGATCGCCTTGATCCCCGCGCGACATGCTCGCCCGAGGGCTCGGTGCCTGGCGAACGCTGCGTCTAGGCCGTCCTCCAGCACGAGGCCGAGCGCCACGACGAGCGCGACGACGGTCGACGTCGGCGGCGTGAACGGCGTCGAGCGCTTTGCCTGCGCGCGACGCTGGCGCGCCCAGTCCCAGTAGAAACGCGGGAGCCTCGCGGACTCGGTCCGCTCCCACGCCCGGTCGGAGACGGCGGCGAAGGAGAGGCCCGGCGGCGTCATCAGCGCCTTCTGCGAGCCGGTGACGACGACGTCGGCGCCCCAGGCATCGGTCTCGAGCGGCACCGCGCCCAGGCTCGACACGGCGTCGACCACGGAGAGCACACCGGCTCGACGGCACACCGCGAGCAGCGGCTCGAGGTCGCAGACGACGCCGGTCGACGTCTCCGAGTGGACGAGGAACGCGGTCTTGGCGCCGCTCTCGGCGAGCGCGTCGCGCAGATCGTCCGGGCGAGGCGCCTCTCCCCACGGGTAGGTGAGCGGGACGACGTCGCAGCCGAACGCGCGCGCCATCGCCTGCCAGCGCTCCCCGAACTCGCCCTGCGAGACCGCGAGCACGCGCTCGCCGGGCGAGAGAAGATTCACGACGGCCGATTCGAACGCGCCGGTGCCGGACGCCGTGAAGAGGAGCAGCTCGTTCTCCGTGCGGAACACCTCGCGCAGACGCGTCTGCGCAAGCTCGAAGACGACGGCGAAGTCGGGCGAGCGGTGGTGGAGCACCGGCTCCGCCAGCGCTCGCAGCACGGTCGGCGGCACCGACGTCGGCCCCGGCGTGAGCAGCTTCTGCGGGCGGTCGGCCATCGCTCTCCTGAGCCTACCCCCCGCCTGTCAGCCCGGAGGGGCTTACCGGTGCGTACGGAACGTGATCGCCTGCTGGAACGTCGGCTTGTTCGAGCCGCGCATCGTCCTCGTGAGGATCCCCGGCGCGAACTGGATGCGCTCCGCGGTCGCGTCGGCACGCCACGCCGACGGGTCGGTGCCCTGTGTCGCAGCCAGCGGCGCCGTTGCGGCGTCGAGCGCCGCCCACAGCGAGCCCGCGCACTTCGCGACGTCCCCGCCGCCGCAGAACCGCGTCTGATACGGGCCGGTCACCGCGCGGCCGAGGAGCGAGCGGAGGTCCTTCTGCACGTACGACCACCAGCCGCTGTAGGCGCTCGAGCCGGAGGTCGAGAGCGGCGGGTCGTTCGCCACGAGCTTTGCAAGCTCGGCACGCTCCTGCGCGTCGAGCACCGGCGCGAGGACCGCGTTCGCGATCGGGGCCCACGCGGCGTCCATCACCGCGGCGCCCGGTGCGTCGACCTTGCCGTCGAGGTCGGCATCGAGCCTGCTGCCGCCGGACGCGAACCACGCATCGAGCTGCGCGGCCGCCGCGGTCGCGCGCGGTGTGCCGGTTCCCCGTGCGAGGACGTCACGGATGACAGGCCACACCCGCATGAGCCGGAGGTCCTGGGTCGCGGCGCCGTTCATCGCGCCCACGACGCTCGCGAGCGTCTGCTTCTGGCGCCGCTGGATGCCGCCCCACAGAAGGTCGACGCGCTGCACCGGACCCCACGTCCACTCGTCGTCGGCGCCCGCGTAGCCGCGCGCCGGCTTGTTGTTCCAGTTCAGGATCAGCCCGCTCGCCGGGTTGATCGTCTGTGCATGCGCGGACGCGGGCACGAAGCCCTGCCACTCGTAGTCGCCCGTGCCCTTCGTCGGCAGGCCGGGATCGACCGTGGCCGGGCGCACCGGGAGCCGACCGCTCGTGTACTGCGCGATGCTCCGGGAGTCCGCGTAGACCCAGTTGAAGGTCAGCTCCATCGTCGACGCGGTACGGACGAAGTCGCGGGCGGAGTGGACGCGGTTCATCGACATGTCGAGGAAGAAGCCGAGTGAGCCGAGCTCGCGGCCCCGGGTCGAGCGCTTCACCGAGATCGCGACCCGCTTGCCGTCGACGGTCGCGTAGCCCTGCACCGGCCCGTGGATCGTCTCCGGATAGACGAGCGGCTGGTCGGGCTCGCCCGGCCGGCCGACGATCGTCCCTGCGTCGAACGTCGTCATCTGACGACACTCGCCGCGGTAGAGGTACATGGTGTCGCTCCCCCCGCACAGGGTCTCGACGTACTGGTCGACGAGGTCGGAGCCGGCAGACGTCGCGCTCCACGCGTAGTCGATGCCGCGCCCGAGGAGGATCCCGAAGGAGATGCCGGGGAATGCCGCGCCGCGCGCGCGGTAGCCGCCGCCGTCGAGGTCGAGCTCGAGCATGATCTGCGGGTAGTACTGGCCCACCTGCGGGCCTGCGACGAAGAGAGGCTTGCCCGTCGTCGAGCGCTTTGCCCCGACGAGCAGCGCGTTCGACATGGGGAGGCGGGTCGTGGTCGTGGTGAGCCTGCTCGCGGGCGCGGCGGCCGGGAAGTCGACCACGACGTTCCCGATCTCGCTCGAGCTGTGCGAGTTGTACGCCACCCGACCTGGAACGGCGACGTTCGCCTCCGGATCGTCCCGCTGGCGGAGGTCCTCCCAGACGCGCCGGCCGGCCTCCTGCCCGAGCTTGCGCTGGAGCAAGTCGAGGAACTCCGAGCGGCGTACCTCGTCTCCCCCGCCGGCGCCGAAGACGGCGCCCATGAGGCCGCCGATCGCGACGACGTCGTTGCGCGTCCACGGCGCGATCGCGAGCCCTGCGCGCTTGTACTCGGCGTTGATGCCGGCGACGTAGGCGTCGATGATCCGGATCGCCTGGCGGCCCTTGGCTCCCTGCGCGCGCAACAACGCGAACTGCTGCGCCAGCCGCGCTTCCGTGGCCGCGCTCGGACGGAACTGCCGCCCGGACAGCGCGAGGCCGAAGGCGTTCACGCCCGGCGCGTCGAGCGCGGCGATGCGCCCCGGGCCGCGCAGGAGCTCCATGATCAGCTGGCGGTCGGCGGCGGTGGCCCAGCCGGCGCCGAACGCCACGTTCTCGGCGGTCGTTCCCTTGACGTGCGGCACGCCCCAGCGGTCGCGGGTGATCGTGACACCCTTTCGCGGACGCTCGATCTTCACCGCCTTGTCGCCCGGGGCGAGCCCGAGCGTCTCGCGCTTGAAGAACCGGCGCAGATCGGCGTCCTTCACGTCGTCGCGCAGCGGGGTGAGCCCCTCGTAGAGCGCAATCTGGTCGGTCGAGTTCCTGGTGAAGACGACACCGCCTGCCTGGCCAGGTGGCAGGACGTTCCACGCCTGCGCCGCGTGATCGGCGGGCGCCTTCGCGGCCACGGCACCCGTGGCGACCGCCGCGCATGCGACGGCGGCAGCAAGGAGAACTCGGGTGAGGCGGCGGTTCACTGGGACCCTTTCGACGCACGGTACGAACGAGACCGGGAAGCGTACGTGCGACGCCGTACATTTGTCGCTC
>DASUZN010000110.1:0-6371 GCA_036376855.1 Gaiella sp.
AGTCATCTCGTCCCTCACTTCAACCGATATGCGGCTATTTGCCGTCATTCTGCATAACGACACCGACAATCCAGATCCATCCCGCGGCGTGGCGTGACCTACGTCGCCAAATCGTGTCCATTCGCTGATGGCTCGGCTCGCCGACCATGGCGGCCATCCAGTCCCGCCGGAACTTGTCGCCGTAGCCGTAGAAGAAGACGTCGGTCTCCTTTTCCACCGGGAGCGGGCGGAAGAACTCGGGGTCTGCGGCCCACAGCACGGCTTCCGCCCGCCGCGCGCCGAGCTCGAGCAGCCGGTCGAGCCCACCCTCCGAGTTCGAGAGCACGAGGTCGTACTCCGATGGATCCGCGCCGTGGTAGTAGTTGAACCCCGTGTCCATGCCGCCGAACTCGGGCAGGCTCATGGGCACGTCCCCGTCGTAGAACACGACCGGGACGCCATGGCGCTCGCGGAGGTAGGTCGGGATCCCGCGAAAATGCGCCATCGGGACGGTGAAGACGAGCACCGCGTCCGGGCGCTCGCGCTCGACGAGCCGGTCGAGATGGCGCCGCCAGCGCGGGGTCACGACCTTCCAGATCGTCTCGCGCGTCAGCCTGTCGAACGGACTGTCCTCCGGGCTCTCCTCGACGCGGCGTAGGTAGCGGTCGCCCTTGAGCCGGGCGAGCCCGCCGCGGAGCGCCGCGTAGCTCTCGCCCTCGCGGTACGTGGGATTCGACGCGGTCCGCCACCAGGGCGACTCGACGGGTCGCCCGCGGTACGGCGTCACGACGAGGTCGGCCCCGGCTTCGTACAGCCCTTTCCAGAGCTGCCACCAGGCCGGGGTGCAGCCGTAGCGGAAGTCGAGGTCCACGGCTGAAGCCACGGCGAGGATGCGGGGAGCACGCACCGGCACGTCCCGGAGTGTAGGCGCGGCGCCCGGCGCCGCCGCCCCGGAGCACGGCGCGGGCTGTGGATCGATCGGCGCTCTTTCGCGACGAACGCCATCTGGTGGAGCGCCCCGCGATTTGCCATCGTGGCAACAGCCATCGTCTTCGACCGAAAGGGGTGTCACATGTTCGACGAGCTGACCGAGGAGATGCTCGACCTCTCCGCCAACGTGCGCGGGTACGGCGCCGCGACGTACGCGAAGGTCGACGAGGGCGGGTGCTCGTGCGGATGCTGCGGCACGGTCGTCCTCTGCTGCACGTGCACAACCCTCTGCTGGTGATCCGCGGAGATGCCACCCGACGCCATGCTCCCGAAGCGGCCGGCACTCGCACCCTGGTGCCGGATCGTCCACGACGACTCGCGCGTCCTGCTCGAGCACGGAGGCACGCTCGTCACGCTCGAGGGGGCCGCGGCGAGGGCGCTGCTGCCCACCCTGCTCCCCCTGCTCGACGGCAGCCGGACGCTGGAGGAGCTCGAGGCGGTACTCGGCCCCGCAGCGGCGCCCGCGGTCGAGAAGGCCCTGACGCTCCTCGCCGAGCACGAGTTGCTCGTCGACGGGCCAGGCGTGTCGGAGGACGATCCCGCGAGCGCGACGGCGGCCTTCGCGGCAGCCGTCACCCGCAGCATGGCGCCTGCGGCCGCCGCGCACGCTTTGGAGCACGCACGCGTCACCGTGCTCGGGTCGGGTGCGATCGCCCGCGAGCTCGAGCGTCTTCTGACTGCGTCCGGAATCCCGCGGGTGGAGCTGCTCTCGCTCGAGCAGGAGCCGCCCGCGGGAGCGTTTGGCGTCGCCGCGCCGGAGCAGGGCGAGTTGCGCATGCTTGCGGATCTGAACGACCGCGCGCTCCGGCGCGGCGACCCGTGGCTCCAGGTGCTCCCGTTCGACGGACGGTTTGCGGTCGCAGGTCCTGTCTTCCTGCCCAGGGAATCCGCGTGCCACGCCTGCTTCATCACGCGGCGGGCGGCCGCCTCCGGCTTCGACGATGACTTCGATCTCGTCGAGCGCACTCCACGTCGGGCACCGCACCCCGCACCGTTGGTGTCGATCGCCGCCGGACTGACCGCGGTGCTCGCGGTTCGCTGGCTGACGACCGCCGATCCGACCCTCCCCGGCCGGTTCTACGCGCTGGAAGCGGGCACGGTGGTCGGGCTCAGGTTCGATCGGCTGCTTCGCGTGCCGCGGTGCGCGGCGTGCGGGCCGCATGCCCAGGCGGTCCCCTCCCCGTGGTTCGAGGCAGTGGCGTGACCGCGGTGCTGGCCGACGGTGGGTTCACACCCGTCGAGAGCGCGCTCGGCCAGCTCGAGGCGGCTGTCTCACCGCTCGTCGGCATCGTCACGCGGACTGTCTCGACCACGTACACGACGGACGAGGCATCGCTGCCCAACTGCGCAGGCGAGCTCGCATCGGCCCGGCGGACCCTCGGCGGCGAGGCGGTGGAGTACGGAAGCGGCGCCCATCCACGGCCGGAGCGCGCACGAGCGGCGGCGATCGGTGAGGCACTCGAACGGTATTCCGCGCTCTACGTCCCGAGGGAGAGCCTCCGGCTCACCACGGCTCGTGCCCTGGGCGACGCCGCCGTGCCACCGTCACGCTTCGCGCTCTTCCACCCGACACAGCTCGCCGAGGAGCGCTTCCCCTTCGTGGCGTTCACCGAGGACACGCTCACGACGTTCGTCGAGGGCGTGTCGCTGGACGACGGCTCGCCGGCGTATCTGCCGGCCGAGCTCGTGTATCTGGGGCGACCCGCCACCGCGTCGCTGCCGATCGCGCACTCGACGTCGAGCGGTCTCGCCTGTGCGCCGACCTTCACGGAAGCGGTGCTCCGCGCGCTGCTCGAGCTCGTCGAGCGCGATGCCGTGATGCTGGCGTGGAAATGCCGGCTGTCATTGCCGCTCCTCGACTGGGCGGAGGACGATCGCCTCCGTTCGTACGACCGGCGGTTCTTCGGCCCGGCCGGCGTCCGGTTCAACGTGGTCGACGGCAGCGCCTTTCTCGGGGTCCCGATCGCGATCGCGGTCGTGCACGGGCCCTCGGGCTCGGGCGCCTCGCTCGCGATGGGCGCTGGGGCCGCTGCCATCGTCGGCGACGCATGGCTGGCGGCGGTCTCGGAGGGCTTCGGCGTCTATCGGTGGCTTCGCCAACAGACACTCGCGCAGCCCGGCGCACCGCCCCCCGACCCGGACCGGATCGAATCGTTCGACGAGCACCTGCTCTATTACGCTCGGCCCGAGCACGCCGAGCTCGCTGCGTTCCTCGACAGCTCCGCCGAGCGACGGCAGACGCGCTCGATCGAGTCGGTCGCGGGGACGACGCCGCGCTCGCAGATCGAGGCAATCTTGCGGCGTCTGGCCCGCCACGGCCTCGTCGCCTACGCGGTGGACGTCACGTCACCCGACGTGCTGTCCCTCGGCCTCTCTGTGGCGCGCGTCGTCGTGCCGGAGCTCTGCGCGCTCGACGTCTCGCACCGCGCGCGGTTTCTCGGCGGCACGCGTCTCTACACCGCGGCGCACGAGGCCGGTCTCGTACCCGCACCGCTCGACCCTGCCCACGTGAACCCCCTTCCGCATCCCTTCCCCTGAGCGATCCCGTGCAGAGCGTGCCGACCCACGAGCCACACCACGCGGAGATCGTCCCGACGATCCGCATGGCGAGCGTCACGGCAGCGGACAGCCCACCCGAGCCGGACGCCACGGAGGACTACCACGAGGCTTCGCGGATCTACGCGCGCATCACCGATCCGCACGTCGTCGGAGCGGCCAGGCTGGAGCGGAGCCTCGAGATGCGAATCACGGCGAGCCGCTCCGTGAAGCGCTATCCGCAGCAGCCATTCGTGTCCCTCCCCCGGGCGGACCTCGGTTCCGCAACGCTCGCGCATGCGGTCGCAGCCCGCCGGTCACGGCGGTCGTTCGCCGCTCGACCGCTCGACCTGGGCCTGCTCGCGACGCTCCTCGGTACCGGGTATGGAGTGACCGGCACGGTCGAGGGAACGTCCCAGGCCCTGCGGACGGTTCCCTCGGGTGGAGCGCTGTACCCGCTGGAGCTCTACGTCGTCAGCCATCGAGTCGAGGGTCTCGAGCTCGCCCTCTACCACTACGATCCGCTCCGGCACGGCCTCGAGCTCCTCGCGCCGCTCGACGCTCCCATCGGCGGCGAGCTGTCGCCCTATGGGACGCCCCTGGCCGATAGCGCCGCGGTCGTGGCCATGACCGCAATGTTCTGGCGCTCCCGGTTCAAGTACGGCGCCCGTGCCTATCGCTTCGCGTTGATGGAAGCCGGTCACGTCGCGCAGAACCTCCTCCTCGCGGCCGTCGCCCTCGACCTCGACGCCGTTCCCCTCGGCGGGTTCTACGACCGCAACGTCGACGCATGCCTCGGTGTCGACGGCATCTTCGAGGCAACGCTGTATCTCGTGCCGGTCGGGTACGGCGTGCCATGAGGGTCGTCGTGGCGTCGCGGCTCGGGTTGTGGATCGCCGTGGCGACCTGGGGTGCGCTGGTGGCGCCGGACGTCCGGCCGCTCGACCCGACCGTCCATCCCCTGACAGAAGCGATCGCCCTCGGCTGCCTCGCGGGCGGCTGCGTCTTCCTTCTCCTCGCTCACCGGCCGATCGCCTCGTCTGCGTTCTCCGCGCTACCCCGAAAGCGCCTGCTGGCGCGGAGCGCCGTCCTCACCGCGAAGTCGGCGGAGGAGGAGGCGATCTGGCGAGGGGTCGTTCTCGGCCTGCTCGTACCACCGCTCGGACCGCTCGGCGCTCTCGCCTCGAGCTCTGCGCTCTTCGCCGGCGCGCACGTGCGGCGCCTCGGTCGGCGGGCATGGGCGCACCTCGCGACCGGCGCGGCGTTCGGTCTCGCGTACCTGGCGACGGGACGCATCCTCGCCGCGATGGCGGCACATTCGACGTACAACGTCCTGGTCGGCGTCGCCACGGCGTCCGAACAAGACATGTCCGTTTCGGACACTAGGAACGGGCGTCGCCACCTCGTACCATCCGAGTCGCCGTCCGCTGGTATCCGAGCGATGCGCGAGAACATCGTGAACGGTTCGCCGCCTCTGGCTCTCCTCGAGAGCGTGACCAAGTCGTTCCCCTCCGTGAAGGCGCTCGACGGGCTCGGGCTCGAGCTGCGGAGCGGCGAGATCGTCGCGCTGCTCGGCCCGAACGGCGCCGGCAAGTCGACTGCCGTCGCGATCATGCTCGGGTTGCGCCGACCGGACGCCGGCCGCGTCGAGCTTTGCGGGCGAGATCCCCGTGACCCGGCTGCGCGGCGGAGCGTCGGAGCCGTCCTCCAGGACGTCGGCTTCCCACCCGGCCTTCGCGTGCGCGAGACCGTCGATCTGGTTCGCGCCCACTACGCGAACGCGGTCTCCACGAGGGATGTCCTGGAGCGGCTCGGTCTCGCGAGCGCCGCCGAGCGCCACGCCGGCGGGCTCTCGGGTGGCCAGCGCCGCCGGCTGGCCGTCGCGCTCGCCCTCGCCGGGAACCCGGCAGCTCTCTTCCTCGACGAGCCGACCGCCGGCATGGACGCCGGCACTCGCCGGTCGCTGTTGCGCGATCTCGCGGAGTTCGCGCGAGACGGTGGTGCCGTCCTCTTGACGACGCAGCAGCTCGCCGAGGCGGAGGCGATCGCGACCCGCGTCGTGCTTCTCACGGCTGGACGGCTCGTGTTCGAGGGGACGGTGGCAGAGATCAAGGCGCGCGGAGGGCTCACGAAGGTGACCCTCCGTGCCCGCACGCTCCCTCCGCTCGCCGGCGTCGGATCTGTCGACTCGCACGGCGACCGGCACGTGATCTACGTGGACGATGCCGACGCCTTCGTCGCAGCGCTCGTCCGCGCCGGGGTCGAGTTCCGCGAGCTCCAGGTAACACCCGTGAGCCTCGAGGACGCGGTCGTCACGCTGACCGGAGCCTCCGAGTGAGGCTCGCGCTCGCACACGCGCGGGCGGAGACCGTCAGTCTCGCGCGCTCCACGGGGTACTCGGTCCCCACCGTGGCGTTCCCCGCCGTCATGCTCCTCCTGTTCGGTGGTCACTTCGAGCGTGGCGAGCCTGAGCGGCTGTTCGCGGGGTTTGCCGCTACGGCGCTTCTCACCGTTGCGTTCTTCCAATTCGGTGTCGGGATCGCCACCAATCGGGCGACACCGTGGGAGGCCTACCTCCGCACGCTCCCGGTGGGGCCGGCGACGAGGCTTGCGGGCCGGGTGGTCTCCGCCCTCGCCTTCGCCGCCACCACCGTGGCCGCCGTGGCCCTGGTCGCGTTCGCGGTGTACGACGTCCGGATGGCGCCCTGGCGCGTCCTCGCCCTCGGCCTGGCCCTGCTCGTCGGCAGCATCCCGTTCGCGCTCCTCGGCATCGCCTTCGGCTATTGGCTCCCTCCGCGGGCCGCCCTCCCGATGGCAAACCTCCTCTACCTCCCGCTCGCCGTCGGCGGCTTCCTCTGGACGCGTCC
>DASUZN010000111.1:0-23282 GCA_036376855.1 Gaiella sp.
CGTGGCGATCGAGTTGGCGGTGTCGTGGAAGCCGTTCGTGAAGTCGAAGAAGAGCGCGATCGCCACGACTGCCACGAGCGTGAGGTTCATCGGCGTGTCCTCGAGCCGGCGCGTGTGCGCCGGCTACGCATTCTTGACGACAATGTTCGCGATCACGTTCGCAGCGGTCTCGCAGCTGTCGAGCGCACGCTCGAGCCGGTCGTACACGTCCTTCCACCGGATCACCATCAGCGGGTCGATCCGGTCGTCGCGGAAGAGCGCTGCGAGGCCGTCGCGCAGGACGCGGTCGCCCTCGTCCTCGAGCCGCTTCAGCTCCACGAGCGCCTCCTGGACGCCGGTGAAGCTCTTGAGGTTGTCGCAGGCGATCGAGAGCTGCTCGGACGCTGCGACGATCAACCCGGTCTGCTGCACGGCGTGCTTCGTCGGAAGCTCGATCCCGTACAGGCCGAGCAGGTCGGACGCCTCCTCGAGCTCGTCCACGACGTCGTCGATCTCGATCGCGAGCATGTAGATGTCGTCGCGGTCGAACGGCGTCAGGTACTGCGTGTTGAGCAGCGTGATGAGGTCGCGGGTGATCACGTCGCCCGCGGTCTCTGCGGCCTTGACCTGCTCCTGCGTGATTCCCGAGTTGGGATGCTCGCGGAAGCGCCTCTCGACGAGGCGCGCAACCTCGAGCGCGTTCTCGCCGGCGCGGGCGAAGAGCACGAAGAACTCGCTCGTCTTCGGCGTGAGCGACAGGCGCACGGGCGCGCACGCTAGCCGAAACCAGACGTACACATTTGCGCCTCGCGACGAGCGTCGCGCTCCCGGATACGCTCGCAGCATGAAGGAAACCGTCGAGCGAGAGCTGAAGCTCACGCCCGGGGAGGGATTCGTCCTCCCGGAGCTCGGCGGCGAGCCGCAGCCGACCCGCGTCTTCGTCTCCACGTACCACGACACCGCCGACCTGGTGCTCGCGCGCCACGGGGTCACGCTTCGCCACCGGGTCGAGGACGGGACGGGCCTCTGGCAGCTGAAGCTTCCCCGCGCCGCCGCGCGCGCCGAGCTCGAGCAGCCCGGACCGCCCGCGAGGCCGCCGCTCGAGCTCTCGGCGCTGCTCGTCGGGTTCCTGCGTGGTCGCGAGCTGCGCCGGGTCGCGCGGCTCCGGACGCGGCGCGAGGTGGTGCGCGCGGACGGGGCGGAGATCGTCGACGACTCCGTCGCGGTGCTCGAGGGCCAGCGCGTGACGCGGCGATTTCGCGAGCTGGAGGTCGAGCTCGTGGGCGGCGACGAGCGCACGCTGCGCCGGCTCGTGGGCGAGCTGGAACGTGCGGGCGCCGTGCCGGGCGAGCTCCGCCCGAAGCTCTACCGGGCGCTCGAGCTCGAGGTTCCGAGCGACTCCGTGGCCGTCCCGCGCGGGACACCGCCGCTCGCGGCGATCGGGCTCGCCCTGGCCGCGCAGGCGCGACGGCTCCTGCTCCACGACCCGGGCGTCCGGCTTGGCTCGGATCCCGAGGACCTGCACCAGGCTCGCGTCGCGATCCGACGCATGCGAGCGTTTCTCCGGGCGGGCCGCGGCCTGCTCGACCCGGCCTGGTGCGAGCCGCTCCGCGAGGAGCTCGGCTGGGTCGGGAAGGCCCTCGGTCCTGCCCGAGACCTCGACGTGCTCGCCGCGCGGCTCGAGGCCGACGTCGCCGCGCTGGGCGCCGACGGAGCGGCCGCCTCCGACCTCCTTCGCGCGCTCGACGCCGAACGCGCCGAGGCGCGCGCCAGTGTCGTCGCGGCGCTCTCGAGCGACCGGTACCTCGCGCTCCTCGATCGCCTGGAGCACGTGTCGCAGCCCGAGCCGGGAGACGCGGAGACGCCGCTCCGGGAGATCTGGCGCAGCGAGTGGCGGCGAACCCGGAAGGCATTGGCGAGGCTCGACGGCTCGTCGAGCGACGCCCGCCTCCACACGGCGCGGCTCCGCGTGAAGCGTGTCCGCTACGCGACAGAGCTCGCGTCGCACGAGCTCGGGAAGCGAGGGAAGGCGTTCGTCGACGCGGCGAAGGAGCTGCAGGGCGTGCTCGGCGAGCACCAGGACGCCGTCGTCGCGGAGGGGAGGATCCGTGCCTGGGCCGCGGGAGACGTCGATGCGAATGCCGCAGCGCTCCTCTCCGCGCGCGAGCACGAGCGGATGGTGACGGCACGGGAGGAATGGCCACGGGCGTGGAAGTCGCTGCGGCGCGCGGCGAAGCCGCTCGCGTGAGCCTGGTCCGCGCGGCCGGCGGGATCCCCGTTCGGGATACTCCCGACGGCCTCCGCGTGCTCGTGATCCACCGGCCGCAGTACGGCGACTGGAGCTTCCCGAAAGGGAAATGCGAGCCGGGCGAGAGCGACGAGGCATGCGCCGTTCGGGAGGTGGAGGAGGAGACGGGTCTCGTCTGCGCCCTCGAGAGCGAGCTGCCGTCGACCTCCTACACGGACTCGAAGGGTCGGCCCAAGCGCGTGCGCTACTGGCGACTGCGCACCGTCGGTGGCGAGCTTCTCTTCCTCCACGAGGCGGACGAGGGGCGCTGGGTGTCGATCGCCGAGGCGGAGGCGCTCCTCTCCTACGAGCGCGACCTCGTCGTCCTCCAGGCGCTCGTCGCTCCGGACGTCGCCGACTGAGCGCCGGCGCGGGCTCACGTCTCGACCGGCAACCACTTTCCGTCGCGCATCAGCAGCCGTCCGGAGAGCTCGTTCGCCTCGCGCCACGCGCGGACCTCGACCGGCGTCAGCCGGAGGTACACGTAGTCGACCGGCTCCTCGCGCGCGTCGAACCCGGTGTGCTCGCTGTGTGCGTCGGCGATTGCCTCGCTCACCCCTTCTGTCACACGCCCGTCGACGAGCATGACGTCGCGGGTCGGGCCGACGGCGACACGTGCGACGCCGGCTCGAAGGAGGTTCGTCGCGGTGGGAGAGGAGCGCGGCGTCGCGAGCACGAGCGCGTGCCCGTCCCACCAGTAGGAGAGCGGGACGAGATGGGCGTTCCCCCTCTCGTCCGCGCTCGCGACCCAGCAGTCGACCTCCCGCTGCAGCGAGTCGAGCGTGTCGGCCTTGCGCTGCGCGCGGGACCGCGCCGCGGGCCTCACGCCGCGATCGTCTCCAGGAGCGCGTCGACGCGCGCGAAGCCCGCCTTCGCCCCTTCTTCGACGCCGTACTGCATCGTCGTGTCCCGCTGCTCGGCCGTCTCGAAGAGCATCGTCTGGGTCAGCCTCGTCCGCTCGCCGAGGTCCTCGAAGTCGAGGGTCTGCAGGTGGTTCTGGAACGTCTGCACGAGCCGGGCCGGCGGCTCGACCTCGCGAAACTCGCCCTCGACGACGCCGAATGCGGTCTTGAACCTGTACGTGCCGCCCGGGCGCACGTCCATCTCCTCGACCACGGTGCCGTCTCCCCACCATTCCGGGATCAGATTCGGATCCGTCCAGACGGAGAAGACGTGCGCGCGCGATGCGTCGAAGACGCGCTCGACGCGGATCTCGAGCTCGGTCGGGGTGGTGACGGTGACCTCGTTCATCAGCTCACCGCCTTCTTGACGAGTGTGGTGAGTGTGCGCTCGTCGCGTGCAGCCAGCTCCGTGAGGGCAAACGCGACGGGCCACATGGAGCCCTGGTCGAGCTTTGCGCTGTCGTTGAAGCCGAGCATCGCGTACCTCTCCTTGAACTTCCCCGCGTCGCGGAAGTAGCACACGACCTTGCCGTCCTTGGCGTACGCGGGCATCCCGTACCACGTCTTCGGCGAGAGCTCCGGGGCCGCGGTCGTGACGAGCTCGTGGACCCGCTCGGCGAGGCCGCGATCCTGCGGTGACATCGCGGCAATCGCCGCGCGCACGGCGCTTTCCCCGTCCTCCCTGCTCTTCAGCTCGCGGGCGCGAGCTTTCATCGCCGCCCGTTCCTCGGCGGTGAAGCCGTCGCTCTTCTTGGTGCTCTTCGTGGGGCTCACGGTGCTCCTTTCGTGCGTTCGACGACCTGCGCGAAGCGGTCGAGCCGCTGCAGCCACGTGCTGATCCCTTCGAAGGCGTAGGGCACGAGCGTGCAGCTGCGGGCGCGGCCGACCTTCTCCGTCGCCACGAGGTTCGCATCCTCCAGCAGCCGGATGTGCTTCTTCATACCGGTCAGCGACATGCCGAAAGGCTCGGCGAGCTCGCTGATGGTCGCGGTGCCGCTCCCGAGCCGCTCGAGCACGGCTCGGCGGGTGGGGTCGGCGAGCGCGGCGAACGCGCGATCGACTGTCATGGGATACTGAACCATTGGGTTCAGTATTGCACAGAGGTCAACCGCGATGCAAGACGGTGCGTTCGAGCTCGTGCTCGACCTTGCGGAGTTCGCGACGGACAGGCATCTTCGATGCCTTGCCGGTGCGCAGCGTGTCGAGCGCGCAGGCGAGGAAGCACGCCGCCCCGAGCGACGTGTTCCAGTTGGCCGCCGCCAGGTCGAGCACGGAGCCGCTCGACGGAACGGAGTATCCGGCCACGGCCGAGATGCCGAAGAAGACGCAGCCGAGGAGGTTGACGGCCGGCTGCCACCAGCCGTCGCCGCCGCGCGCCGGCAGCCAGCCCCGCCACGCGCGTCGCGGCGAGGCGCGATAGGCGATCGCGCCCGACACGAGAAAGCAGATCGACCCTCGCCAGTCGGGTCGCCAGACGAGCCTGTCGTACTCCGTGCTCGTCAGGGCCACGTGCATCGCCTGGTAGGTCGTGACGTTGAAGAAGAGCGTGCCCGCCGACTGGACGATGGCCGACCACCACGCTGCTCGTCCGCCGCCCGGTGACCGTCGCTCCCTCCACGCCAGCCCGCTCTGAAGCGCCCCACCGAGGGTGAACAGAATCGAACCGACGAAGAAGGTGACGGCGTCGGCCGACTCACCGACGAGCTGCGCGAATCCAGGGAACGGGCCGACGAGGAAGCACGTCGAGCCGAGAGCGAACGAGAGCGCCATCCAGCGTTTCGCAGTCACGCGGGGGGATCCTCGCCTATCGCCGGCGGCCCGGCGGCGAGAAGGTCGAGGCCCGCTAGCGTGCGCGGTGCAATGACGCGCTCGGCCGAGAGGCAGTTGCGGCGGCGCAGCCGACGCCTTCAGGGATCTGCCCCGCCGCAGGCGGGGATCGAGCCGCGGGATTCGGCGTCCGCCGAATCCCGCCTGGCGGACAAGCGATGAGCAGCGAGATCGTCTACACGATGCACCGGGCCGACAAGTTCTACGGCCCCGAGCGGCAGGTGCTCTCGAACATCTCGCTGTCGTTCCTGCACGGGGCGAAGATCGGCGTGCTCGGGCCGAACGGCGCCGGGAAGTCGACGCTCCTGCGGATCATGGCCGGACTCGAGGAGCCGTCCTCCGGCGTCGCCGAGCTCGACCCCAAGGCGAGTGTCGGCTTTCTCCCGCAGGAGCCGGACCTCGACCCCGCGAAGGACGTGCGCGGGAACGTCGAGGACGGCGTGCGCGAGCTGCGCGACCTCCTGGACCGGTTCAACGCGGTCTCCGCCGCGTTCGCGGAGCCCGACGCCGACTTCGACGCGCTTCTCGCCGAGCAGTCCGAGGTGCAGGAGCGGATCGACCGCGCCGACGCGTGGAGCCTCGACCAGCACCTCGACCGGGCGATGGACGCGCTCCGCCTGCCCGACGGCGACCGCGACGTCACGAGCCTCTCCGGTGGAGAGCGGCGCCGCGTCGCGCTCTGCCGTCTCCTGCTCTCCGCGCCCGACCTGCTGCTCCTCGACGAGCCGACCAACCATCTCGACGCCGAGTCGGTCGCGTGGCTCGAGCGTCATCTCGAGAGCTACAAGGGCACCGTCATGGCGGTCACGCACGACCGCTACTTCCTCGACAACGTCGCCGGCTGGATCCTCGAGCTCGACCGGGGCAAGGGGATCCCGTTCCAGGGCAACTACTCGTCGTGGCTCGAGCAGAAGGAAGCCCGGCTCGCGGTCGAGGAGAAGCAGAACGCCGCGCGCCGTCGCACGCTCCAGCGCGAGCTCGAGTGGGTGCGGATGAGCCCGACGGCGCGGCACGCGAAGTCGAAGGCGCGGCTTGCGGCCTACGAGAAGCTCCTCGCCGAGGACCAGGCGGAGCGGATCGGCTCGGTCGAGATCCACATCCCCGCCGGCCCGCGGCTCGGGGACATCGTGGTGCGGGCCGAGCACGTGCAGAAGGGCTTCGGCGACCGCCTGCTGATGGAGGACCTCACCCTCGACCTGCCGCCGGGCGGGATCGTCGGCGTGATCGGCCCGAACGGCGCGGGCAAGACGACCCTCTTCCGGATGATCGCCGGCGAGGAGCAGCCGGACCTCGGCACGCTCGAGGTCGGCGAGACCGTCGAGCTCGCCTACGTCGACCAGTCGCGCGGCGCGCTCGACGGGGCCAACACTGTGTGGAAGGAGATCTCCGGCAACCAGGACGTGATCCAGCTCGGCAAGCGGGAGGTCAACTCCAGGCAGTACGTCTCGTGGTTCAACTTCAGGGGCGGCGACCAGCAGAAGCTCGTCCGGGACCTCTCCGGCGGAGAGCGGAACCGCGTCCACCTCGCGAAGCTCCTTCGGTCGGGTGGCAACCTGTTGCTCCTCGACGAGCCGACGAACGACCTCGACGTCGACACGCTGCGCGCGCTGGAGGAGGCGCTTCTCGACTTCGCCGGCTGCGCCGTCGTGATCTCGCACGATCGCTGGTTTCTCGACCGCGTCGCGACGCACATGCTCGCCTTCGAGGGCGACTCGCAGGTGACGTGGTTCGAAGGCTCCTACGCCGAGTACGCCGACTGGGTGCGCGAGACGCGTGGCCCTGAGGCGTTGGAACCGCACCGCATCGCCTACAAGCCGCTCGTCCGCCCGTCGTAGCGCCGTCCGGCGCGCGGGGCAGGCTTTCGCGGATGCGCGTTGCGGTCGTCGACGTCGGCTCGAACACTGCACGCGTCCTCGTGGCGGACGTCTTCCCGGACGGTCGCGTCGAGGCGGTCGAGGAACGACGCGAGCGGCTCGGCCTCGGCGCGGAGATCGCAGCGCGAGGAGCGTTGTCGCGCGACACGGTCGGAGTGGTGGCCCGCTCCTGCAAGGGGTACGCGAAGCTCGCACGGGCACTCGGTGCCGAGCGCGCCGAGACGATCGTCACCGCGCCGGGTCGTCAGGGGCGTGCGCCGCAGCGCCTGGTGTCCGCACTCTCCGAGGCGACGCGGCTGCCGGTGCGTGTCCTCTCCTCCGACGAGGAGGGGCGCCTCTCCTACGACGGCGCCGTCGCACGTGCCGCCTCCTCGTCCGGCCTCACGGCGGTGGTCGACGTCGGGGGCGGCTCGACCGAGATCGTCCTCGGCGACATGTGGCGCGGAGTCGTCTGGGTCCGCTCGATCGACCTGGGCTCGATCAGGCTGACGCGCCAGTACCTGCGCCGCGACCCGCCGGGAAGACGCGAGCTTCGGAGGGCGCGCGACGCCGTTCGTGACGGGACGGCGGGGCTCGAGCCCTCCCGTCCCGATCGTGCGCTCGCGACGGGGGGCAGCGCACGCGCCGTCGCGAAGATCGTCGGCCCCGTCTTCGATGCCGAGGCTGTCGAGTCGGCCGTCGACACGTTCGCGCGTCGCTCGTCGGCCAAAGTCGCGCGTGCCGCGGGAATCCATCCCGTTCGCGCGGCGTCCGTGCTCGGCGGTGCGCTGCTCCTCTCGGAGGCGAGCCGGTTGCTCGACCGCCCGCTCGAGCTCGCCCGCGGCGGGGTGCGCGAAGGCGCGGCGCTCGCGCTCGCCGGGGTGCAGGCCTCCGCTGCAGCCGCCTGACGGCCCTTCCCGCAGGGCGACCGGAGGCGCGGCCTACGAGCGTGCCCGGCGCGCGCGGAGCTGGGCGCGGCGCATCATCGCGTCCTGATGTGCGTGGGCCTTCTTCGCCTTGGCGTCGCGACGCGTCCACTCGCTGTCGGCTCCGAGCTCCCAGGTGTTCGTCGTGTCGGCGAACGCGCTGTCGAGGATCGCGCCGATCTCTGCCTTCGCACGGGCGTTCTCGACGGGAGTGAGCACCTCGATCCGCCGGTCGAGGTTGCGCGGCATCACGTCGGCGCTCCCCATGAAGACGTTCGTGTCGTCGCCGGCCTCGAACCAGTAGATCCGGCTGTGCTCGAGGAACCGGTCGACGATCGAGGTGACGCGGATCGTGTCCGAGAGCCCTTTCACGCCGGGTCGCAGCATGCAGATCGAGCGCGCCTGGATCTCGATCGGGACGCCCGCCGCGGAGGCTGCGTAGAGCGCCTCGACGACCGTCGGGTCGACGAGGGCGTTCACCTTCAGCCGGATCCGCGTGGGAGCCCCCTTTGCCGCGGCCGCCGCCACCCGGCGGATCTCGTCCACGAGCCGGGCGCGCATCGTGAAGGGCGCGACGAGCAGTTTGCGGAAGCGCTGCGGGCGCCCGAAGCCCGTCACGTGGTTGAAGAGGTCGGCGACGTCCGCCGAGATCTCCTCGTCCGCCGTGAAGAGCCCGACGTCCTCGTAGACGCGCGCCGTGGACGCGTTGTAGTTCCCGGTGCCGATGTGGACGTAGCGCCGCAGGCCGCCCTGCTCGCGCCGCACCACGAGCGTCATCTTCGCGTGGATCTTGAGGTCGGGGAAGCCGTGGACGACGTGGACGCCCGCCTCCTCCATCTCGCGTGACCACTCGATGTTGCGGCGTTCGTCGAACCGCGCCTTCAGCTCGACGAGGCACACCGACTGCTTGCCCTGCTCCGCGCATTCGATCAGGGACGAGACGAGTGACGACTCGTCGCTCGTGCGGTAGACGGCCGTCTTGATCGCGATCACCTCGGGGTCGCGCGCCGCCGCCTCCGCGAACGCCTCGAAGCTCGCCCGGAAGGAGTCATACGGCTGCTGGACGAGGAGGTCGCCGCGCCGGATCTCGTCGAACACCTCGGAGCCGCTTGCCGCGCGCGCCCAGCGTGGCGGCACGACCGGCGCCCATGCCGGCGGTTTCAGATCGGGACGGTCGAGCGCGACGAGCTCCCAGAGCTCCGACTGGTCGAGGAGGCCCTCGACCTCGTAGACCTGGCCGGGCCGGACGTCGAGACCCTCGATCAGCCGGTCGCGCATGTCGCGGGACGCCGAGCGCGAGAGCTCCAGCCGCACGATGTCTCCGAAGCGTCGGCGGCGCAGCTCGGACTCGACCGCCTCGAGCAGGTCGTCCGCATCGTCCGACAGCTCGAAGTCGGCGTCACGGGTGACGCGGAAGAGCGCCCGCTCGGCGATCTCCATCCCCGGGAACAGCATCGGCAGGAAGTGCGCAATGACCGACTCGAGCGGAACGAGGCGCTTGCCGGCGGGCACGAATCGGTCGAGGACCTCGGGGACCTTGACGCGGGCGAACCGCTCCTCGCCGGTCTCCGGGTGGGATGCGATCACGCCGAGCGAGAGCGAGAGCCCCGACACGTAGGGGAACGGCTGCCCCGGGCCGACGGCGAGCGGCGTGAGGATCGGGAAGACCTCGCGCTCGAAGTACTTCCGGAGCTTCTCTCGCTCCCGCTCGGAGCAGTCGTCGATGGTCGCGACGTCGATCCCTGCCGCGGCGAGCGCCGGGGCGAGATCGCGCTTCCAGAGCTTCCCTTGCCGAGCGGTCAGCTCCGACACGCGCTCTCGGATCGCGTCGAGCGCCTGGCCCGCGCTGAGCCCGTCCACCGAGCGCACCGGCACGTCGGCCCCGTCGAGCTCGAGCAGGCCGGCGACCCGGACCATGAAGAACTCGTCGAGCCCCTGCGAGAAGATCGCGGCGAACTTCGCGCGCTCGAGGAGCGGCAGCCGCTCGTCCTCGGCGAGCTCGAGGACGCGTGCGCCGAACTCGACCCACGAGAGCTCCCGGTTCAGGAGACGTGGGGGAGCGGGCTCGGTGGCGGTGGCCATGCGCTGATGGTAGTTCGGGGGCGGCGGGCACGCCCCTTCAGCCCCTGCGGTCAGGCGCCTCAGAGCGCAGAGCCAAGCTCCTCGACGACGAGCGACTGGAACCAGGCGATCAGCTTCTCCGACTCGGGGAGCAGGGTCCCGGCTGCGAGACCGCCGCTCGCGACGCCGCGTTGGACGTTCTCGACGAGCGCGCGGTCCTCGGCGCCGACCTGGTCGTCGAGCTCGAGGTACGCCGCAAGCCACTCGTCGTCCGTCTCGGAGCCGACGAAGTAGTCGAGGAAGCGGTACGTGCGGTCGGGGCCGCGCGGGACGACCGGGCCGATCGAGAGGTTCGGCTTCCCGGGCATCATGTTCAGCACGGTGCCGGGGAAGAGGAGGTGGAACTGGCCCCGCGCGACGTCGCCGTTCGCGTACGGGCCGCCTCGCGGCGGCCCGAACTGGCTCGCGACCCGTCCGCGCGCCTCGAGCCCGTAGGCGTCGGGCGAGACGTCGAGCACCTTCGAGAGGCTCGGGTGCGCAACCGCGCAGTGGTAGCACTCGAGAAAGTTCTCCACGCAGATCTTCCAGTTACAGGCGTACTCGTCCGACTCGGCCCGCGCGTGGAAGCGAAGCGCCGCCACGTCGATGCCGTCGGCAGCGAGGAGCTCGGGCAGGTCGCCGAGCCAATCGGCGAGCGGCGGCGCCTCGGGGTCGGGGTTGGCGAAGACGAACGGCCCCCACGTGTCGACCGATATCGGGACGAGGCCGAGGCCGGTCTTGTCGAACCCGGGCTCGCGATCCGAGCGCGGCGCGCTGCGCAATGCGCCGTCGAGGCCGTACGTCCACGCGTGGTAGGGGCATTGGATCGACTCGCGCCGCGCGTCCCCGTCGCAGAGGATGTGCCCGCGGTGGCGGCAGACGTTGACGAACCCGCGCAGCGTGCCGTCGCGGCCGCGCGCGATCACGACAGGCAGCGTTCCGGCCCACGCGGTGGTCAGCTGGCCGGCCTCGGCGACCTGGTCGAGCCGGGCCGCGTACTGCCACGACCGAGCGAAGATCCGCTGCTGCTCGAGGTGGAGGACGGCCGCGTCCGAGTACCAGTCGTAGGGAAGGGTTCGGGCTCCGGCGACGGCCGCCATCGCCGCAATCTACCCGGGCGGAGCCGGCAGATCACCTCACCACATTCGATGTAAGGGTTCCCTTACACGCTGTGTCGCAAAGCTGTACCCTCCGCGCATGCCCGCCCGTATTCGACTCTCGCTCCTGGTCGGCGTGGCCGGCGTCGCGCTCGTCGCGTCGCTCGCGTCGACCGCCGCCGCGACGCCCACGCGGGCCGTCGCGACCGACGCGCCGAACTACGCCGGCGTGAGGACGTACCTGCTCGCCCGCTCGAAGCAGCTCGTCACCCAGCTGAGCGGGATCCAGGCGCGCTCCGACCGCTACTACGCGCTCGCGAAGAAGGAGCGGTTCTCGTATCCGGACCTGTGGCGCAAGCATCGCGCCGAGGTCTCCTCGATCCTGCTCGGCCTCAAGCCGGCGTTCAGCCGGGCGCACAAGGCCTACGAGGAGGAGGAGGGGATCATCGCGGGCGTCCCGTCGCTCGCGCAGTACGACGTGATCATGGACTCCGGCACCAGCGCATCGGACGACCCGCAGACCGCGGTGCCGTTCGACCTCGAGCTCCCGAACGGGAAGGTCCTCGCGAAGCCCGGGAACTTCTTCCATGCGCTGCTCGAGCCCACGATCTGGGGGACAGACGCACGATTCGTCGCACCGGGCGGCGTCAAGGCCGACCTCGATCGAGACGGCACCGTCGAGTTCGGGGAGGTGCTGCCGGACGCGAACGTCCTCGTCGCGACGGCCAGGAGCTTCGTCTCCTACGCCCGCAAGAGCGACGCGGCGGCGCGCGCCTGGAAGCCGAACGCCTCCGACGTGCTGACGGCGCTCGTCGTGATGGTCCCGACCGTCGAGGGCTACTTCGGCGAGTGGAAGGCCTCGCGCGCGATCGCCGGGGCAGGCACGAAGGAGAAGGCGTTCGTCGCGCACTCGCGCCTGATCGACGTGCACGGGATCCTCTTCAGCCTCCAGAACGTCTACAAGGGCGTGCGACCGCTCGTCGCGAGAGCCGGCACCGCGCAAAGCGCGCGGATCGGCACGGCGCTCCAGCAGCTGACCCGGTTCGTCGACGGGATCTACGCGCAGGAGAAGTCCGGCAAGAGGTTCACGGCGAAGCAGGCCGACCTGCTGGGCGGCCAGGCCCAGCAGCGCGCGAACGCGATCGCGGGACAGATCTCGCAGGTCGCAGGCGTCCTCGGCATCGAGCTCCAGGCCTGAGTCGGGGCGCGGACCGGACGGAGACCGAGTGAGGGGACTGCGACGCGGCGGGATGCGGGCAAGAGGCGGGGCGCTCCTCGCCCTTGCCGTCGTCGCGCTGGTCGCGGCCCTGGGAGCCGCCCCGGCCTCCGCGGCGGACGGGGGCGCACCGTGGCAGGAGTTCGACGCCCTCGACTCGGCGCTCTTCGACGCCGAGCTCGCGGCGACGACGAACGACGCCGTCGCACTCGCAGCGGCAGGCAAGCGGGCCTCCGCAGCCGCGGGCCGACTTGCGGACGGCTTCGCCCCCTCCGCGAGCTCGAGCGCCGTGCGCCTGCGCAGCGGGGCAGGCGCCCTCGCGTCGGAGCGGAGCGGCGTCGACCTCGCGGTGGAGGCATCGACCGCGCGGGCGGCAGCGCTCGCGGGCGCATACAAGACGGTGCTCGCCGTGACGCGCGCGGACGACCTCGAGAGGGCCAGGGCATGGCTCCTCGTCCGCGAGTTCAAGCCGGTCACCCGCTTCGCGCACCCGAGCGCCGCCTCGAGCGTTGCCATCGCCTCGCTCGCGGACGGGGTCATTCCGCGCGCACGCGCCGTGCGGTCGATCCGGGGCGATCTCCTCGACACCTATGAGGCGCTGCTGCGCTCGTCGCTCTCCGACACCGGCGACGCGCTCCGTGTCGGGTTCTTGGAGAAGGCGGCGGGATCGGCGGCGACCGCTCGCGGCTACTGGTGGATCCTGCGCGACGCCTTCGTCGACCAGCGCGGCGCGCCCGCCGCGGCACAGCTCGATCGCGCCTTCGAGCGCCTCGTCGGCGCCGCCCGGACAGGCAAGCCGGCGGCGACCCGAGCGGCGGCAGCCACGGTCGAGGACGATCTGCTCGCCTTCCGCGCGGCGCCGCTCTCGGCCTCGGAGCAGGCGCGCCGCGCCGGCCAGCTGATCCGCTATCTCGGGCTCGTGCCGGTGGAGTACGGACGGGGTGTCGCGAACGGCACCGTCACCGTGCCGATCGAGATCCAGGAGGCGATCGCGTTCCGCGACGGCGCCGCCGTCGCCTTCGGCGAGCTCCAGTCGTACCTCGCCGCCAGGGACCTCGCGGCCACACGCTCCGTCCAGCGGGCGCTCGCAGGCCTCGACACGCGGCTCGGCGACGCCGAGCGCGGGACGGCGGTCGCCGACCCGGAGGAGGTCAAGGTCCTCGCGAAGACCACGACCTCGGCCCTCGACGACGTCTATCCCGCGGACTGGAAGGCCGGCACCGCCGAGGCCGACTTCGACGTCATCGCCACGCTCCTGAAGAAGGTCTCGGCGCTCGCGGTCGCCGGTGACCTGCGGCGCGCCGAGTCGAGCCGCCTCGAGGCGTACGCGACCTTCGAGCTCGGCCCCGAGCAGCGCCTCCGCGGGCTTGCGCCGTCGCTCTTCCAGCGGGTCGAGGGGCTCTTCTGGTATGGCGCCGACGGCCACGACGGCCTCGCCCAGCTCCTGCGCCAGAACGCAAGCGCGGACGAGCTCGCCGAGACGATGGCCGCGCTCGACCTCGCGCTCCAGGAGTCCGCCGAGGCGATCGGAAGCGGGCCGCAGTCCCGCGCAGCCGTCGTCACGAACAGCGCGATCATCGTGTTCCGGGAGGGGCTCGAGGCGGTGCTCATCCTCGCCGCGTTGATGGCGAGCATGGTCGGCGCGCAACGCAGGTTCCGCAAGCCGCTGATGGCCGGGGTCGGCATCGCGCTCGTCGCGAGCGTCGTCACATGGGTCGTCGCGCAGACGGTGCTCGGCTCGCTCGCGGGGTGGGGAGAGAAGCTCGAGGCCGTCGTCTCGCTGATTGCGATCGGGGTCCTGCTCCTGATCCTCAACTGGTTCTACCACCGTGTCTATTGGCAGGAGAACCTCCAGGACCTGCACAAGAAGAAGAAGCGCGTGCTCGCGGGCGCATCGATCGGATTCCTCTCCGCGCAGGCGCTCGGGCTCGTCATGCTCGGGTTCTCGAGCGTCTACCGCGAGGGCTTCGAGACGGTGCTCTTCCTCCAGGCGCTCACCCTCGAGGCGGGGGCGTGGACGGTGCTGCAGGGCGTGTTGCTCGGGTTCGCCGGGGTCGTCGGCGTCTTCGCGTTCGTGGTCTCGCTCGAGCGGAGGCTGCCGCACAAGAAGATGCTGATCGCGACCGGCCTCCTCATCACGGGCGTGCTCGCCGTGCTCGTCGGGCACACGGTGCAGACCATGCAGGTCGTCGGCTGGGTGCCGGTCACGCCCGTCGCGGGCCTCACGCTGCCGTACTGGGCGGGGACGTGGTTCGGTCTCTTCCCGACGTGGGAGGGGCTCGGGCTCCAGGCGGCCGCCCTGGCCTTCGTGATCGGCAGCTACGTCGCGTCGGAGGCGCTCAAGCGGCGGAAGCGTGGCCGCATCCTCGCGGCGCCGATCGTCGCAGCGAGCACGGCCGGGTCAGCGCCCGACCTCCCAGGCGAGATGGGCGAGCTCCGGCTCGATCAGCTTCTCCCACGCGAGCGCAACGGCCTTGGGCGAGCCGGGGACCGAGACGACGACCGCTCCGCGGTAGGTGCCGGCGGTCGCGCGTGAGAGCATCGCGGCCGAGCCGACCTGCTCCCAGCTGAGCATCCGGAACAGCTCGCCGAACCCCGGCAACGTCTTCTCGAGCATGCCCGCCAGCGTGTCGTACGTGGTGTCGCGGCGGGAGACGCCGGTGCCGCCGTTGACGACGACGATGCGGGCATCCGCGACGAGCGCGTCGACGGCGGCGCGCACCTCGTCCGGCTCGTCCCGCACCACGCGGTACCCGGAGACGACTGCGCCGGCCGCGGGGATCCGCTCGTGCAGCCAGTGCCCGTTCGTGTCGTCGTCGGGTGTCCGGCTGTCGCTGACCGTGATCACGCCGACGGCGATCGGGCCGAGCTCGGCCGCGGCGGCGCGGTGCGCGTCGGTGCCCACGGGGAGCGATCGTAGATGCTCGGCGCCGCTCGTCGGGTACGCTCCGGGGCGCCGTGGCCCAACCCGAAGCCGTCGTCGAGCGGGCAGTCGAGCGGCTGCGCCCCCTGTACAAGACAGCGTCGCTGTCGTGGTGGGACGCGAACGTCTCGGCGACCGAGGAGAACGAGCAGCGCCGCGTTGCGGCCGAGCTCGCGCTCTCCGATGCCCTGGCCGACGCGGAGCTCTTCGGTGCCATCGAGGCGGCGCGCGCGAACGGCGCCGAGCCGCTCGTCCGGCGCCAGCTCGACCTGCTCCATGCGAGCCTCGTGCCGCAGCAGGTTCCCGAGGCGCTCCGGCATCGCATCGTCGAGCTCGAGGCATCCGTCGAGTCTCGGTTCGCACAGCATCGCGGCGAGGTCGCCGGCCGGTCGGTCGACGACAACGAGATCAAGCGAATCCTGCGCTCCAGCGACGACGTCGCAGAGCGGCGCGAGGCATGGGAGGCGTCGAAGACCGTCGGCGCGGCCGTGGCGGACGACGTGCGGGCGCTGGCCCGGCTCCGCAACGAGGCGGCCCGCTCGCTCGGCTACCGCGACTGGTTCGCGCTGGCCGTCGACACCTCGGAGATGGATGAGACCAAGCTCTTCGAGACGCTCGACGAGTGCGACCGGCTGACCGCCGGCGCGTTCGCGACCTGGAAGGCGGCGACCGACGCACGTCTCGCGGAGCGCTTCGGGTGCGCGATCGACGAGCTGCGGCCCTGGCATTACGAGGACCCGTTCTTCCAGGAGGTGCCGGCCGCCGGCGGAGTCGACCTGACGGACGTGTTCGCGGGCAAGGACGTCGTCGCGCTCGCGCGGGCGACCTACGACGGCCTTGGCGTCGACACCAACGCGATCCTCGACCGCAGCGACCTCTTCCCGCGCGATGGCAAGTGTCAGCACGCGTTCTGCATCGACGTCGACCGCGAGGGCGACGTTCGCGTGCTCGCAAACGTGGCCGACGACCGCTACTGGGCCGACACGATGCTCCACGAGCTCGGGCACGGCGCGTACGACATGGGATTCGACCACGGGCTGCCGTGGCTGCTGCGCGACTGCCACCTGACCGTGACCGAGGGCATCGCGATCCTGATGGGCCGGCTGGCGCAGGACGCGGAGTGGCTCCGCGAGGTGGCCGGGCTCGACCCAGCCGAGGCCGAACGGCTCGAGTCGGGCCTTCGCGCCGCGCAGGCCGCTGAGCTCCTCGTCTTCACGCGGTGGGTGCTCGTGATGACGAACTTCGAGCGCGCCTTCTACGCCGGCCCGGAGGCCGACCTCGACGCGACCTGGTGGGGGCTCGTCTCGCGCTACCAGCTCCTGACGCCGCCCGAGGGCCGCGGCGAGCCCGACTGGGCGGCGAAGATCCACGTCGCCTGCGCGCCGGTCTACTACCACACGTATCTCTACGGGAACCTCGTCGCGTCGCAGCTCCGCGCGACGCTCGACCGGGTCGCCGGAGGCGTCGTCGGTCGGCGCGAGGCGGGTGCGTTCCTCGCGGAGCAGGTGTTCAAGCCGGGTCAGTCGCTGCGCTGGGACAGGCTGCTCGAGGCGGCGACCGGCGAGCCGCTCACCGCGACGCACGCCGCGCGGGACATCGCGGCCGGTCTAGATGGTTGATCAAGCGACCTGAGAGGATTCTCGTCGTGAGCGGAGCCGTCGGGCTGAACCACGTGAGCGTCGTCTCGCACGACCTCGAGGAGTCGGTGCGCTTCTACGTCGACGTCCTCGGGCTCGAGCCGCTCCCGACGCCCGACTTCGCGTTCCCGGTGCAGTGGCTCCGGACCGGCTCGCTCCAGGTTCACCTCTTCGAGCGGCCCGACGCGCCGCCCGCGTACGCCCACTTCGCGCTCGAGGTGGACGACGTGGTCGCCGTGTACGAGCGGGCGCGGGAGCTCGGGATCCTCGATCACGAGAGCTTCGGCTACGCGATCGCGGAGCTCCCCGGCGGAGAGGCGCAGCTGTACATCCGGGACCCGTCCGGCAACCTGCTCGAGCTCGACCACCCCGACGGCGCTGGCGCCCGCGAGCGGATCGAGGAGATGATCCTGCTCTCCGAACGCCTCCCGCAGCCCGGCGGCCCGACGCCGCGGCTCTTCACCGCCTAAGCGACGCGTAGCTCTTCCGCGTCGCTCGACGAGGCCGCTCCCGCGTTCTCGTCGAGCAGGCGATGCAGGACGCGGATGGCGATCGACCCCGCGCCCACCGCGGATGCGACGCGCTTCACCGAGCCGTGCCGGGCGTCGCCGATCGCGAGTACGCCCGGCATGCTGGTCTCGAGCGGGAACGGCTCCCGTTCGAGCGGCCACGAGCCGCCGGGGACGTCGGTGCCGGTGAGGACGAAGCCCCGGTCGTCGCGCACGATCTCCGGCGGGAGCCACTCGGTGTGCGGTCGAGCGCCGATCGCGAGGTAGAGCCCGCCGGCGTCCACCGTCTCCTCCGCGCCACTCGCCCGGTCACGCAGGACGAGGTGGGTCAGCCAGCCGTCCCCGCCGCCGCCGACGACCTCGGTGCCGAGCCGGACGTCGACGTTCGGCGTCGCCACGAGCTGGCGGACGAGGTACTGCGACATCCCAGCCTCGAGCGACGCTGCGCGCACGACGAGCGTGAGGCGCCGTGCGTACCGGGCGAGATGGAGCGCCGCCTGGCCGGCGGCGTTCGCGCCGCCGAGGACGTAGACCTCCTGCCCTGTCATTCGGTGCGCGTCGGAGCCGGCGCCCCCGTAGAAGACCCCGGCGCCGGAGAGCGCCTCGAGCGTGGGGATCCCCAGGCGGCGATACGTCGCGCCGGTGGCGAGAACGACGGCGCGCGCGGTGACGGTCGCGCCCTCGGAGAGAGTCGCGACGAGCCGGCCTTCCTGCCTTCGCAGCGCCGTCACGTTCTGCATGAACGCGAAACGCGCGCCGAAGACCCATGCCTGCTCGTGTGCCTGTCGCGCGAGGAGGCCGCCGCTGACGCCTCGCGGAAACCCGAGGTAGTTGCGGATGAGCGAGCTCGACCGCGCTTGTCCGCCGATCCCGTACGTGTCGACGACGAGCGTGCGGAGCCCCTCGGACGCGCCGTAGACGGCCGCGGACAGCCCCGCGGGGCCGGCGCCGACGATGAGGAGGTCGATCTCGGCGTCCTCCGGCTGCACCGCGGAGCCGGTGGCGTGCATGAGCTCGGCGTCGCTCGGGTTCACGAGCTTCGTCCCGCCCGGAAGGATCACGACCGGCAACTCCGTGTCGGCGGGCACGCCCTCGAGGAGCCTCCCACCCTCCTCCGAGTCGGCCAGGCAGAACGCGTGTGGGAACGCGCACTGCTCGAGCACGCTGCGGAGCTCGGCCGCCCGCCCGGACCACGAGCTTCCGACGACGTGGATCGCATACGGAGCGGTGCGGCGCTCTTCCGCCCACTCGAGCAGGAAGGTCGAGATCGCATGATGGAAGAGCTCGTCCGGTGACGCGATAGGCCTGACGACGTAATGGTCGAGCTTCCCGTGCTCGATCGCCTCGAGGATCGCGTCGCCGGTCGCACGGAAGCCCCATTCGCCCCAGCCCACGAGCAGCGCGCGCTTCGCGTGCGGGTGCAGCTGCCGGATCTCACCGAGGAGGTCACCGCCGGGGCCGTCCTCGAGCGCCTGCCCCGCGAGGACGAGCGCGACCGACTCACCGGTGTCTGCGAGGTCGGTCAGGTGGCGCCTGGCCTCGGCGGAGGAAGAGACGCAGACGATCCGGTAGTGGCGCGCGTAGCGGTCGTTGAGCTCACGCTCGATTGTGGCGAGCCCGATGGGGTCGGCGTCGACCGCGAGGATGACAGGGAGGCCCATGGGACGAGGATAGGGGCGACTCTCGGCCGTCACGGTTCGGTCTGTATCCCCTCGATCGGATACAGACCGCCCCACCGGGTCGTGCGACCGCGGGTCAGCCGATGGCGTACGAGGCGGCGACGCCGGGCTCGAGATACGCGGCGGAGGGGCTGCCCGCGGGCGTGAAGATCCCGACCACGGCGAGCTCGACCGCCAGGTCGGTGTTCTCGACGATGTGCACTTCGCGCGGATGGAGTCGGAAGGCGCAGCCCGGCTCGAGCGGCTCGACGGCGTCGCCGATGTGCAGCCTGCCCTGGCCGCGGAGCACCCAGACGATCTCGTCGTAGAGGTGGTAGTGCCAGGGTGCCCTGCCCGGCGGGATGTACCCGACGAACATCGTCGCGCGGGTCGAGCCGTTGTGCGGGCCGTACAGCACCTGGAAGGACCGCGCTCCCGTTGCCTTGCCGGGCTCGACGTGGTCGAGCGCGACTACCGGAGCTGTCGGCCCCATCGGGGCGTGCAGGTCGGTCGCCGCGCCGACCGTGGCGCGGACGAGGGAGGCACCGGCCGGCCCAGCGGCGAGGGTCTGCGACTCGCCCGCGCGGATGAGGATCGCGCCTGCGCCGTCCAGCCCGCGGTCGCCGAGCGCACACGACCCCTCGTGGGCGAAGAGGAGCGTGTCGTGGGCGTCGTCTGCGACCGGGAAGGACGAGCCAGGCCCGAGGCCCACGACGTCGAGCGCGAGCTCGGAGCCGCGCTCGGGTGGGATCAAGGACATTGCTCGCTCGTCGGTCGACGGTGCCGGCTCGGGTCGCGCGACGCGGGGCATCTGCGAGAGCATAGGAGTCCGACGGCACGCAACGACAGGAGGAACCCGCCATGCCACTCATCCGGGTCGAGCTGTTCGACTTCCGCGTCAACGAGGAAACGAGTGCGAAGCTCATCGCCGGCCTCACCGATGCCCTGTGCGCCGCGACCGCCGAAGGCCTCCGCGACCACACCTGGGTGATCGTCGAAGGTCACGACCCGAAGAACTGGGGTCTCGGCGGCAAGCCGTGGCCGGTCGGCGAGATGCCTCCGGGGCCTGCGTAGGTCGCCGCTCCGCCCATCGGGTACGGTCGCGCGCATGACCCGTCGTCACGGCCTCGCCGTCGTGCTCGCAGGCGTCGTGCTCTTGCTGGCCGTGTTCGCGGGAGCCGAGCGTGCGGGCGGAGCCTCGAGTGAGGACGGCGCTCCCGCGGCGGGCGCGGCCGTGTTCCAGGCGAAGCAGTGCTGGTCGTGCCATGCTCTGGACGCCGCCGGCTCGACGGGGAAGAGCGGGCCGGACCTCGACCGCTGGCTCGGCCCGCATGCGGCGCAGATGCGCCTCTCGGTCGAGGAGCTTGCCGCGCGCCGGATCGCCTACGGCGGCACGGGGATGCCGCCCTACGTCCGCGACGTGTCTCCCAAGGAGCTCGCGGATCTCGTCGCATTCGTCGTCGGACGCCCCGTGTCGATCGCCGTCGACGGCCTCTCTCCGCTGCCGGCAGCGCCCGTGCCGCCGCCCGAGACGGTCGCGACGCCGAAGGCGGTCGCCCGCTGGGTCGCCAAGAAAAGGTTGCGCGGCGCCGCCGCGCACGGGGCGGCCGTCTTCGGGCGCCAGGGGTGTCTCAGCTGTCACCGGTACCTGGGCACAGGCCGGTCGCGTTTCGGGGGCCCCGAGCTCTCGTCCGGCGCGCCGACGCGCCGGACGATGGCCGCGACAGTCGCATACCTCAGGGCGCCCGCGCGCTTCGGCAATCGGCTGATGCCGGGCTACGGCGATCTCGGCGCTGCCAACCTCCATGCGATCGCGGAGTTCCTCGCCGCCTCGCGCCGTCGTCCGTCCTGACAGCAGGCGCCGCTGGCGCGAGTACCCTTGCCGCGTGCTCGAGCGCTGGACCCGGGGGGTGCTCCGCTGCCGGCTCCTCGTTCTCGCCGCGTGGACGGCCGTCGCCGTCGCCGGGATCCTCGCCGGCACGCACCTGAGCCCGCTGCTCTCGAACTCGCTCGCGGTGCCGGGCAGCGAGTCCGACCGCGCGCGCTTGCTGCTCGAGGCGCACTACGGCGAGCGCCCTGACGGAACCTTCACGATCGTCGCTCGCGCCGCTTCGCCTGGGAGCAGGAAGAGTCAGGAAGCCTTTCGCGGTCTCCTGCGGCGCGCGGCGCGCTCCGTGCCCGACGGCGTTGCGTCCGACGTCCGTCGCGGCGGCGGGCTGCTCTACGGCGACGTCGTCACTCCGCTCGCCCTCGAGGACGCGAAGACCTTCACGCCGGACGTCAGGCGCGCGCTGCGCGTGCCCGGTGCGCGCCAGGCGTTCGTGACGGGCGCGCCCGCGATCCAGCACGACCTCGACCCGGCAGTCGGCAACGACCTCCGTCGCGCCGAGCTGGTCGCTTTGCCCGTGGCCCTTCTCGTGCTGGTGCTCGTGCTCGGCGTGTCCACCGCAGTCCTGATCCCCTTCGTATTCGCGACCGCCACCATCGGCGGGACCCTCGCGCTGCTCTATCCGCTCGCGCACGCGGTGCAGATGGCCTCCTACGTCGAGAACCTCGCCGTCCTGATCGGGCTCGCCCTGGCGATCGACTACGCGCTGCTCTGCGTCGACCGGTTCCGCTCCGAGCTCGAGGCCGGTGGGTCACGCGACGACGTGGTCGTCCGCACGATGGCCACGACCGGCCGTGCCGTCGTCTTCTCCGCCGCGGCGGTCGCGGTCGGCCTGGGCGTGCTCGTGCTCGTCCCGGTTCCGTTCGTCCGGTCGCTCGGTCTGGGGGGCGCGCTCGTGCCGGTCGTGTCGGCCGCCGCGCTCCTGACGCTCCAGCCCGTCCTGCTCTCGCTGCTCGCGTCCCGCGTCGTCGTGCGCGGGCTCTACGACCGTCGTGAGCGGGGAGTCGGCGGGACCGGGATGTGGGCCTCGCTCGCGGCCCTCGTACTCGGGAGACGGTGGCTCTCCGCGGGCGCCGGCCTGGTCCTGCTCCTGGTTCTCGCGGCCCCCGTCCTCGCGTTGCGGACGACGCCGGGCTCGATCCTCGCGCTCCCGCGTTCGGAGGCGGTGCGTGGCGCCGAACTGCTGGCTGACGGAGTCGGCGCCGGCGCCGTGACGCCGACGCAGGTGGTCGTCGACACGGGAGCGGCGAACGGAGGTGTCGTCGGGCCGGCTCGGCATGGGGTCGTCCGGCTGGTCGGGGCAGTCGGGCGCGACCCCGAGGCCCTCGTGGTCGCGAACGGCGTCCGTGCGCCCTATGTGGCGGGCGACGGCCGCTACACGCGCGTCGTGATCGCGGGACGCCATGAATTCGGACATCCGGACGCTCGCGCGTTCGTCGAACGCCTGCGAGACGACCTGATCCCCGCGGCGGGCTTCCCGTCGGGCTCGACCGTCGTGACGGGAGGCGTGCCCGCGCAGGGGGCCGACTTCCTCGACCGTCTCTACGCCTGGTTCCCGTTCCTCGTGGGGGCGGTGCTCGCGGTGTCGGCCGTCGTGCTCCTCCGCGCCTTCCGCTCCGTCGTCCTCCCGCTGAAGGCAGTCCTGCTGAGCCTGCTCTCGGTCGCCGCCGCGTGCGGCGTGGTCGTGGCGGTCGTCCAGTGGGGCGTCGGCGCCGGCCTTCTAGGCGTCGCGGAGGCGCCGGCGGTCGAGGGCTGGATCCCCGTCTTCGCGTTCGCGCTCCTCTTCGGGCTGTCGATGGACTATGAGGTGTTCCTCGTGATGCCGATGCGCGAGGCGATCGACGCAGGGGCGACGACGGACGATGCGGTCGCCACGGGCCTCGAGCGCACGGGACGGGTCGTGACGGCCGCGGCGGCGATCATGTTCGCCGTCTTCTCCGGCTTCGTGGTCGGTGGGGTGCCCGGCCTGCAGCAGCTGGGGATCGTGCTCGCCGCGGGCGTTCTCGTCGACGCGACCATCGTTCGCCTGGCGCTCGTGCCCGGCCTCGTCGCGATCTTCGGGAGGTGGAGCTGGTGGCTACCGGCTCGGCTCGCGCGCCGCGGGCTGCCGTGAGGAGGGGCGGGGCCGGCCGTGAGCGCCGGCCCCGTTTTGACAGCCTCAGACGACCTTGATGGCGAGCCGGAACGCAGGCAGGTCGTAGCCTGCACCGAGTCCCGGTGCGTCCATCGCGTATCCGAGCAGCGGCACCATGCCGAGCTGGGGGTACGGATACGCCGGCTGCTGCGTGTAGAGCAGCGGGTAGAGGTCGATCAGGTGCGTACCCTTGTTGCCGGTGGCGAAGAGCTGGATCCGCACGTATCCGTTCGAGTTGAAGCCGCACGCATACCCGATGTACGCGTTGTCGTACGTCACGGCCACCGTGTTGTCGAGCTGCGTCCACCCGACGCCCTTGAGCTGGACGATGAACGGCCGGCCGGCC
>DASUZN010000112.1:0-2393 GCA_036376855.1 Gaiella sp.
TGTCGAGCGCGCCGCGACCCCAGATCTCTCCATCGATCAGATCCCCTGACCACGGGTCGCGACTCCACTCGGCCGCGTCCGCGATGACGGTGTCGGTGTGGCCGGTCATCATCACGGTCGGCCCGTCACCGCCGGGAAGCCGCGCGACGAGGTTTGCGCGGTGCGGCTCTGCCGCAAAGAGCTCGCAGCCGATGCCGTTGGCGGCGAGGTAGTCCCGGAGAAACTCCGCTGCCCGCGTCTCGTTCCCCGGCGGGTTGACCGTGTCGAGCCGGAGGAGCTCCTGCAGGAGCTCGGTGACCTCCTGGCGGAGGGACACCGGGCTAGGCCTCGGCCTTCGACCTCGCCGTCAACTCGTTCCTGACCTCCCAGAGATCCGGGAAGAACACGGTTTGCACGAGCCTGCCGAGCACCTCGACCGGCGTTCCCTGCGTCCCGACGACGCCGTCTCCGATCACGCGGGCGACGACGCGGTAGTGGCGGACCCTCCAGGCCTGGCACCACTCGTCGAGCTCGATCATCGACTCCGCGAGGCGGTAGAGCGCGTCGTGGTCGCGGCGGCCGACGTACAGCTCCGCGAGCGAGAGGCCCTCCTCCCGGCGACGGGCGTGGAACGCCTGCCCGAGCCGGGGGAGCGCGACCCGCAGCGTCCGCCAGCCGGGGGAGTCGAACCCGCTGCCGTGCCCGAGCACCTTGCGGATCTCCTGGTACTCCCACGGCGACAGCTCCTCGAGCATGTCGAGCTGGTCGGTGGCGTAGCGCAGGCAGCGAAGAGGCCGCCGGAGCTGGCGCGCGGCCTCCGCGACCTCACCCTCCTGCACAAGGCGGGCCGCCTCCTCGACGTCGCTCGTCGCGAGCTTCAGCCAGAGCTCGGACGACTGGTGGACGACCTGGAACAGCAGCTCGTCGCGATGCACCCACTCGTCCGGCCCCTTCTGCAGCCCGAGCAGCTCGTCCGTCCGGATGTAGCGCTCGTAGTCGCTCGCGGCGTCACCCGGGAGGATCGGGACGTCGAAGTCTTCCGCCTCGGCGGCCATCACGCGAGCATACTGACCGCGTGGCCGACCTGTTCAGCGACGCGGCGGCGACGCGTGCGGACGCCGTCGCCCCGCTCCCGCAGCGGGTTCGCCCGACGACGCTCGACGAGCTGGTGGGCCAACAGGGCGTGCTCGGCCCGGGCACCGCATTTCGCCGAGCGATCGAGGAGGGCCGCGCGCCGTCGATGATCCTGCACGGCCCGCCGGGGGTGGGAAAGACGACGATTGCGCGGATCGTCGCCGCGGCGTCGTCTGCTGCGTTCGAGGAGCTCTCGGCCGTCTCCGCCCGCGTGGACGACGTCCGCGCCGTGCTCGCCCGCGCACGCGACCGGCTCGGCGGCAACGGGGTGCGGACGCTGCTCTTCATCGACGAGATCCATCGCTTCGACAAGCGGCAGCAGGACTCCGTCCTGCACGCGGTCGAGGAAGGGCTCGTGACGATGATCGGCGCGACCACCGAGAACCCCTACTTCGAGGTCAACCAGGCGCTTCTCTCCCGATGCACGGTGATCGAGCTCGAGCCGCTGACGCTCGAGGAGCTCGGGCAGGTGCTCGAGCGGGGCGCGGTCGAGCTCGGCACGGTCGTGCCGGCGGACGTCGCCGCGGAGATCGCGCGCCGTGCGGGCGGCGACGCCCGCACCGCGCTCCAGACGCTCGAGCTCGCGTGGGAGACGGCGACGGCGGTTGGCGCGGAGCTCTCGATCGCTCACGTCGAGGACGTCGCGCGCAAGCGACCGCTGCGCTACGACCGGGCCGGTGACCGCCACTACGACCTCGCCTCGGCGTTCATCAAGTCGATGCGCGGCAGCGACCCCGACGCCGCGGTGTACTACCTCGCGGCGATGCTCGAGGGCGGCGAGGACGCTCGCTTCCTCGCGCGCCGCATCGTCATCGCCGCGAGCGAGGACGTTGGCAACGCCGACCCGCGTGCGCTTCTCGTGGCGGTCGCGGCGGCCCAGGCCGTCGAGCACGTCGGTCTCCCGGAGGCGCAGCTCAACCTCGCCCAGGCGGCGATCTACGTCGCTCGTGCGCCGAAGTCGAACGCGTCGGCCCGGGCTATCTGGCAGGCCCGGGCCGATGTCCGCCGCGACGGAATCGACGCTCCGCCCGCGATGCTGCGCGACACGCACTACCGGGGCGCGGCCGCACGCGGGCACGGCACCGGCTACGTGTCGCCACACGACGAGCCCGCCCGAACGGGCGTCGATCACCTCCCCGAAGGGCTGAGAGGGCGGGCGTACTATGTTCCGTCCTCCAACGGCGAGGAGGCGGAGACGGCGCATGACGATCGGCACGGGTGACAGGGCTCCGGAGTTCGATCTCGAGGAGAGCTCGGGCCGGCCGCGGGTGCGGCTGTCG
>DASUZN010000113.1:0-7251 GCA_036376855.1 Gaiella sp.
ACTCGACCTCCGCCTCCTCGCCGGCGACCCGCTCGGTCAGCTCGCGCAGCCGGCGGAGCTCCTCGGAGAAGCCGACGAGCGGGTGCATGATCTCGACACGGGGCGCTTCGCCGGTGCGCTCGGAGACCGCGTGCGCTGCCCGGACGATCGCGCGGACCTGCATCTCGTAGATCTCCGGCCATTGGAGCCCGAGCCGGCAACCGCGGGTGCCGAGCATCGGGTTCGCTTCGCGAAGCTGCTCGATGCGACGCCGCATCGCCTCGGACGTGGCCTCCTCGGCGGAGGGAAGGAACTCGTGGAGCGGCGGGTCGAGGAGCCGAATCGTGACCGGATGGCCGGCCATCGCCTCGAAGATCCCCTCGAAGTCGCCCTGCTGGACCGGAAGCAACAGGTCGAGCGCCGCCCGGCGGGACTGTTCGTCTGCGGCGAGGATCATCTCCTGCACCACCGGCAGCCGGTCCGGCGCCATGAACATGTGCTCGGTGCGGCAGAGCCCGATGCCCTCGGCGCCGAACTCGCGCGCCTTCGCGGCATCGGCGGGCGTGTCCGCGTTGGCGCGGACACGCAGCCGCCGGACGTCGTCCGCCCACGCGAGCACGGTCTCGAAGTTCTCGTCGATTGCGGGCGGGACGAGCGGCACGGCGCCGATGATCACGCTCCCGGAGCCGCCGTCGATCGTCAGCACGTCTCCCTCGCGGAGCTCGACGTCGCCGATCGTCAGCGTGCGCGCCTTCGTGTCGATGGACAGTGCTTCGCATCCGGCCACGCACGGCTTTCCCATGCCGCGCGCGACGACGGCCGCATGGGACGTCATCCCGCCGTGGGCGGTCAGCACGCCACGCGCGTGGATCAGGCCGTGGATGTCGTCGGGCGTCGTCTCCCAGCGAACGAGCACGACGTCGTCGCCGGCGCGGCCGCGCTCCTCGGCGAGGTCGGCATCCAGCACGATCGCGCCCGACGCGGCGCCCGGTGAGGCGTTGAGCCCCGTCGCGACCACCTCGATCTGCGCGTCCGGGTCGATCCGCGGATGGAGCAGCTGGTCGAGCTGGGCCGCGTCGATCCGTGCGACGGCCTCGTCCCGTGAGATCAGGTCCTCGCCCGTCATCTCGACGGCGATCCGCAGCGCCGCCTGCGCGGTGCGCTTGCCGGTTCGCGTCTGGAGGATGAACAGCGTGCCGTCCTCGACGGTGAACTCGATGTCCTGCATCTCGCGGTAGTGCTCCTCGAGCCGGTCGAGCGTCTCGACGAGCTGCGTGTACGCGTCCGGGAGGAGCTCCTGCATTCGCTCCATCGGCTCGGGTGTGCGGATTCCTGCGACGACGTCCTCGCCCTGCGCGTTGACGAGAAACTCCCCGAACAGCGCCCGCTCGCCGGTCGACGGGTTACGCGTGAAGCACACCCCCGTCCCCGACGTGTCGCCCTGGTTGCCGAAGACCATCTGGACAACGTTCACGGCGGTGCCGAGGTCGTCCGGGATGTCGTACGTGCGCCGGTAGACGCGCGCGCGCGGCGACTCCCACGAGTCGAACACCGCCCGGATCGCCCGCTGCAGCTGCTCGCGTGCGTCCTGCGGGAATGCCCTGCCCGTGTCACGCTCGTAGATCGCCTTGAACGTCGCGATCAGCTCGCGCAGGTCGTCGGCCGTGAGCTCGACGTCCTGCCGCACGCCCCGACGCTCCTTGAGCGCCTGGAGCTCGCCCTCGAGCTCGTGCCCCTCGACCCCGTCAACCACCTCGCCGTACATCTGGATCAGCCGGCGATACGAGTCGAGCGCGAAGCGCGGGTTTCCGGTCACGGCCGCAAGCCCCTCGACGGCGACGTCGTTCAGGCCGAGGTTGAGGATCGTGTCCATCATCCCAGGCATCGAGATGGCGGCGCCCGAACGGACCGACACGAGAAGCGGGTCGGCGGGGTCGCCGAAGCGCTTCCCGGCGCGCTCCTGCAGGCGCGCGACGTGCTGGTCAACCTCGGGCCACAGGGCGTCGGGCGGCTCGCCGGTTTGCATCGTCTCGCGGCAGGCGTCGGTCGTGACGGTGAAGCCGGCCGGCACGGGAATCCCGAGCGCGGTCATCTCGGCGAGGCCGACGCCCTTCCCGCCGAGCAGGTCGCGCCCGCCCGGCGCCTCCTCGTCGAACGCGTAGACAAGACGCATGGCCGCGATCCTAGATGGTTGATCGGTAATCGGCGTGACGTCCGGGGGCGTCTCAGACCAAGCCGGGCGCACCGGCCGGACACGGCTCGTACCGGAACGTACGGGCCGTGTCCGGACGGGGTGATCGGGCGCCGCGTCTGGGGCGCCATCCGGTTCGCGCCGATTACCGATCAACCATCTAGATACAGCACGGAGCTTCCGTCGCCCGCTACAAGTCTCCGTTCGTGCGACGCGTCGCGATCATCGCCACGGCCAGCGGATGCGGCAAGACGACCTTCGGCCGTGCGCTCGCCGTGCGCCTCGGGGTGCCGTTCGTGGAGCTCGACGCAATCCACTGGCAGGCCGGGTGGGTAGCGCTCGACGTCGCCGAGCTGCGTCGGCGCGTCGAGCCTCTCGTCGCCGGGGAGGCGTGGGTCATCGACGGCGCATATCGCGGGAAGCTCGGCCATCTCGTCCTCGACGGGGCCGACACGATCGTCTGGCTCGACCTGCCGCGACGTGTGTGGCTTCCGCGCCTCGTCCTGCGGACGATTCGTCGCATCACCTTTCGCGAGGAGCTCTGGAACGGCAACCGCGAGTCGCTGCGCGGCATCCTCTTCGGCCCCGATCCTCTCGTCGCCTACGCCCTCCACGTTGCGCCCCGGCGGCGCCAGCGCTACCCGCGTGCGCTCGCGCACTACCGTGTCGCCCGCCTTCGCTCCCAACGCGAGGTGGACGCATTTCTCCGCTCGGTCTGATGCCAGGACGGACAACCGGTGTCAGACACCGATTTCTGTCAAGCGAGAACCGTGCCGAGATCGTGCCAATCGTTCCACAGCCCGCAAGACCAGCACCCATGCGCGAATTCTTGGTCGAGAGAGCCCGCCTCGCGGGCCATGCCAACGACGCCGAGAAGCTTCCGGACGCGTGCTCGCCAGGGCACGGCGCCTGTGGACAAACCGGCTCACATTCGCCACGGACAGGGCTTGACGAGGTTCGGTGTCTGACACCGACTTCCGTCGCTCGCGTCCCCGGCTCGGGTTCGTTGCCGTCAGCGGAGCCGAGAGCGAAGCTCGGCAACCCACGCGGCGGCGCGCAGGCCGAGCCAGATCGGCGTCAGCACGACGTAGAAGAGCACCATCGCGACCCCGAGCGCCCACCACCAGATCACCCAGTATCGGGTCGGCACCCAGCCTTTCTCCGAGAGATCGCGACGGATCCCGCGCGCGAGCAGGCCGTACTTTGCGTTCGGCGAGGTCACGCCGAGGCTGTCTCCCGACGCCGGTGGCGCTCGGCGACGAGCCTGATGATGCGCATCGCGGTCTCCTCCACCGACAGCTCGGAGACGTCGATCACAGGGCAGCGGAGCCGCCGGTGGATCCGCGTCGCAGCCTCGAGCTCCTCGAAGACGACCTCGAGATCGGCGTAACGCCGTCGTGGGCCACCCATCGAGCGGACGCGCTCCTCGCGGATCTCGGCGAGCCGCTCCGGATCGATCGTGAGGCCGACGATCTTGGCCCGGTCGATCTCAAAGAGGTGCGCCGGAGGATCCAGGCCACGCACGATCGGCACGTTCGCCGCCTTGTGCCCGAGGTAGCCCAGATAGATCGAGAGCGGGGTCTTCGACGTCCGCGAGACTCCCACGAGGACGATGTCCGCCTCGTCGAGGCCTCCGCCGATCCCGTCGTCGTAGCGCACCGCGAACTCGATCGCCTCGATCCGCTTGAAGTACGTCTGGTCGAGCGGCGCCCGCACGCCCGGCTCCATCCGCGCGGCGACTCCCGCGACGCGCGAGATCGAATCGATGGGATGCCCGAGGAGGTCGCAGTAGTGGACACGCGCGCGGCGGCACTGCCGTCGCATCTCGTCGCGGAGCCCCGGCTCGACGAGCGTGTACACCATGACGGCCGGACGGCCGCGAGCCCGTGCGACGGCGAGCGCGAGATCCTCGATCGACTCCACCCGCGGATGCCGCACCTCGTCGAACGGGAGGTCCGGAAACTGCGCCTCGAGCGCGAGAACGAGGCGCGCCGCGGTCTCCCCCGTCGAGTCGGACACGATGTGGAGCTCGACGGGGACCTGGTCGCTCACGGCCGGAGCCTAACGGCGCGCGATCGGCGCCACGCGCGCGCCGGTCAGCTCGACGAGATCGCCCGGGGCAAGCTCGAGTTCGAGCCCGCGGCGGCCCGCACTGACGTGGATCGTCGCATGCCCGAGTGCCGACTCGTCGACGACGGTCGGAAGCGTGCGCCGCTGACCGAGCGGGCTGATCCCGCCCGTGACGTATCCGGTCGCCCGCTCCGCCGCGCTCACCTCCGCCATGCGTGCCCGCTTGCCGAGGGAGCGCAGGTCGAGTTGCGCCTCGACGGGCACCACGGCGACGGTCAACGTGCCGTCGACGTCGGCCACCAGCGTCTTGAACACACGCGCCGCGTCCAGCCCGAGCTTCTCGACCGCCTCGAGCCCGTACGACTCCGCCGTCGGGTCGTGCCGGTACTCGTGGACGGTGAAGACGATGCCGGCGCGCGTCGCAGCCGCGATCGCCGGTGTTTTCTTCCCCGCCACGCGGGCGAGGGTAGCGTTGCCCCATGGCCGAGGTCACCATGGACAAGATCGTCTCGCTCGCGCGCCGGCGCGGCTTCGTCTTTCCGTCCTCGGAGATCTACGGCGGGCTGGGGTCGTCGTACGACTACGGTCACTACGGCGTCCTCCTCAAGGAGAACGTCAAGGCGCGCTGGCTCGAGGCGATGGTGCAGGAGCGCGACGACATCGTCGCCCTCGACTCCGCGATCATCCTCCATCCGAAGATCTGGGAGGCGTCGGGCCACGTCACCGGCTTCACCGACCCGCTCGTCGACTGCCGCACGTGCAAGAAGCGTTTCCGCGCCGACCACATCGGAGAGGAGCAGTGCGGGCGCAAGCCGAGCAAGCATCCGGGCGAGACGCCCGACTGCGACCTGACGGAGGCGCGCCAGTTCAACCTCATGTTCGAGACACGGGTCGGGCCGGTCGAGGAGACGGGCCAGCGCGTGTTCCTCCGGCCCGAGACCGCCCAGGGCATCTTCGTCAACTTCAAGAACGTCGCGCAGCTCGCGCGACGCAAGCCGCCGTTCGGGATCGCACAGATCGGCAAGTCGTTCCGCAACGAGATCACACCGGGGAACTTCATCTTTCGCACGCTCGAGTTCGAGCAGATGGAGATGGAGTACTTCGTGCCGCCGGGCGACGCTGACCAGTGGTACCGCTACTGGATCGACGAGCGACTCGGCTGGTACGTCAGATACGGGATCCGCCCCGAGAGCCTGCGCGTGCGCGCGCACGACGCGGACGAGCTGTCGCACTACTCGAGCGCGACGAGCGACATCGAATTTCTCTACCCGATCGGATGGTCGGAGCTCGAGGGCATCGCGAACCGTGGAACATTCGACCTCACCGCGCACTCGACGTCCTCCGGCACGACGCTCGAGTGGGTCGACGGGGGGAGCGGAGAGCGGTACGTCCCGGCGGTGATCGAGCCGGCGGGCGGCGTCAACCGGGCGATGCTCGCGTTTCTCTGCGATGCCTACGACGAGGAGGTCGTCGGCGAGCGGGAGCGCACGGTTCTGCGGCTCCATCCCGAGATCGCGCCCGTGAAGGTGGCGGTGCTGCCGCTCGTGCCCCGGGACGCCGGGATGGCCGAACGCGCCCGAGCGCTCCATGCCGAGCTCCGGCGCGTGATGGTCGCGGAGCACGACGACGGCGGCCAGATCGGGCGTCGCTACCGGCGTCAGGACGAGATCGGGACACCGTGGGCGCTCACTGTCGACGAGCAGACGCTCGTCGACGAGACGGTCACGATCCGCGACCGCGACTCGCTCGCTCAGGAACGGATCTCGATCGCACGCGCACGCGAGCATCTTCTCGACAGGCTGGCGGCACCGTGGAGCCCACCCGAGCGAACCGGAGCGTCAGATGCTTGAGGATACAATCACTGCGCGATGGCCTCTGCGCCCCTCATCTCTCCGGCGCTGGCGTCCCTCGGTGAGCTCCGCCCGCACGACGGCCTCCTGACGACCGACGAGCTCGAGCAGCTCGCCGTCGACATCTACGAGCGCGCGGACATCTGGGAGCCGCTCGTCCGGATCGACGCGGAGCAGCGCCGCTACGAGATGATCTACGAGGACGAGCAACTCGACGCCTGGGTGCTGTCCTGGATGCCCGGGCAGGGAACCGGGTTCCACGACCACTACATCTCGGGCGTCGGCCTCTGCTGCGCGCTGGGTGGCGTCCGCGAGGACCTCCTCGTCTACGGAGGGCCTGACGTCGAGCTCCAGCTCCGTAGCGGAGACACGCGCCAGGGGGGGCCTGGCTACATCCATCGCGTGCGTCACCAGGTAGGAGAGCCTGCCGTCACGATCCACGTGTACTCGCCCCGGCTCGACTGGGTCGGCCAGTACCGCCTCGGCGAGAGCGGCCTCGTACGCCGCGAGGTGCGACCGGGCAGGAACGAGCTGACCGACCAGCTCATCTCCGAAGGCGCGCTCGAGCACGTGCTCGAGCGGTTTTAGCCTTCGCCGTCTCTAGCGGGAGAAGCGTTCCGCGGAGCGTGCGAGCTTCGCGTCCTCGTACCTGTTGCGGGCCCACCACGACCCGGGTTTCGCGAGGCGAATCGACCCGACCACCCAGAAGAGCCCGATGAAGAGCCCCGCGACGAACGTCCAGTACTTCGCCTTCAGCACGCAGATCACGGCCGTACCGATCGAGATCGCGAGGGCAATCAGGAGGAAGACGATGCTGAAGGCGGTCAGGGAGGATTCCGAGAAGACCACGGCGCGATACTCTCACGGCTCGCGGAATCGAGGCAAGACCGCTCAGGCGGACAGCGTCCGCAGCCGGAAGCCACCGTGGTGCTCGTACGACGACGTCACGACCGCGAGGACGTCGCGGGACGCACGATCGTCCATTCCGAGCGCCGGCGCGTCGGCGATCGGTGAGCCGAGAAGCGCCCGAAGGCCGCCGAGCCCCGCCGGCGAGAGCCCGATCCCACCCTGATCGCACGCGGTGCACACCGCACCGCCGGCCGACGGTGAGAACGCGACGATCCCTTGCTCGGCACCGCATTCGACGCAGCTCTCGAGATG
>DASUZN010000114.1:0-3664 GCA_036376855.1 Gaiella sp.
AGTCGCAGGCGGAGTGTGCGATCAAGGTCTGGCGCGACCCCGACCAGGGCATCTGGGAGGCACGCGGCGCACCGCAGCACTACGTCTCCTCGAAGCTCATGTGCTGGGTCGCGCTCGACCGGGCCGCGGAGCTGGCGACGATCAGAGGCGATCAGGACCGCGCCAGGGGCTGGCGCGAGACCGCCGACGAGATCAAGGCGGACATCCTCGAGCACGGGGTCTCGAAGAGCGGAGTGCTGCGCCAGCACTACGAGACCGACTCGCTCGACGCATCGGTCCTGCTCGCGGCGATGATGGGCTTCCTGCCCCCCGGCGACGAGCGGCTGCACGCGACCGTCCTCGCGATCGCCGACGAGCTCACCGAGAGCGGGTTCGTCCTCCGGTACCGCACGGACGAGACCGACGACGGCCTCTCCGGCAAGGAGGGCACGTTCCTGATCTGCTCGTTCTGGCTCGTCTCGGCGCTTGCGATCGTGGGCGAGCGGCAGCGCGCGCGCGACCTGATGGAGCGTCTCCTGCGCATCGCCTCGCCGCTCGGGCTCTACGCGGAGGAGTTCGAGACCGAGAGCGCACGGCATCTCGGGAACTTCCCGCAGGCGTTCTCGCACCTGGCGCTGATCGAGGCGGCGGGGCGCATCATCCTCGACGAGCTGACGGCGGAAATCACGTAGAGAAAGGATGCGATGGACAGCTACGACGTGATCGTCATCGGAACGGGCGCCGGGGGCGGGACGCTCGCGCGCCACCTCGCACCCTCGGGCAAGCGCATCCTCCTGCTCGAGCGCGGCGGCTGGCTGCCGCGCGAGCTCGACAACTGGCTCACCGAGTCGGTGTTCGTCGACAACCGCTACGTCTCGCCGGACACGTGGTACGACAGGGACGGCACGGCCTTCCAGCCCGGCGTGCACTACTTCGTCGGCGGGGCGACCAAGCTCTACGGCGCCGCGCTCTACCGGCTCCGCGAGGAGGACTTCGGCGAGCTCCGCCACCACGACGGGATCTCACCGGCGTGGCCCATCCCGTACGACGAGCTCGAGCCGTACTACACCCTTGCCGAGCAGCGCTACCAGGTGCACGGCGCACGGGGCGAGGATCCGACCGAGCCGCCGTCGAGCGGGCCGTACCCGCACCCGCCGGTATCGCACGAGCCGCGGATCCAGCAGCTCGCGGACGATCTCGCCGCCGCCGGGCATCGCCCCTTCCACGCGCCGTGCGGGATCATGCTCGACGAGTCGAGCCCGGCCTTCTCGACGTGCATCCGCTGCGCCAACTGCGACGGCTTCCCGTGTCTCGTGCATGCGAAGTCGGACGCGGAGGTGCTCGGCGTGCGCCCCGCGCTCGAGCATCCGAACGTGACGCTCGTGACCGAGGCGAAGGTCACGAGGCTCGAGACGAACGAGGCCGGGACGTCGGTCACCGAGGTGGTCGTCGACCGGGACGGCGCGGAGGAGCGCTTCACGGCCGACGTCGTCGTGGTCTCGTGCGGTGCCGCGAACAGCGCCAAGCTGCTCCTGCAGTCGGCGAGCGACCGGCACCCGAACGGCCTCGCCAACGGCTCCGACCAGGTCGGCCGCAACTACATGTTCCACGACTCGACGGCCGTTCTCGCCCTCTCGCGCGAGGAGAACGAGACCGCGTACCAGAAGACGCTTGGCCTCAACGACTTCTACTTCGGCGCGGACGACTTCGAGTACCCGCTCGGCAACGTCCAGATGGTCGGCAAGTCGCAAGCGGCGATGTTCCGCGGCGAGCGACCACGGGAGACGAGACTCGCGCCGGAGTGGACCCTCGAGCGCATGGCCAGGCACGCGATCGACTTCTGGCTCTCGACGGAGGACCTGCCGCGGCCGGACAACCGCGTGACGGTGGACCGCGACGGGAACATCACGCTGAGCTACACGGAGACGAACGCGGAGGCGAAGCAGCAGCTCTACGCAAAGGTGAAGTCCCTGCTCGGGAAGCTCGACATGAACCCCGACCACCTGATCCACCGCTTCGCGTACATGAAGAACGACATCCCGATCGCCGGCTGCGCGCACCAGGCCGGGACCTGCCGCTTCGGCACCGACGAGGCGACCTCCGTGCTCGACACCGACTGCAAGGCGCACGAGCTCGACAACCTGTACGTCGTCGACACGAGCTTCTTCCCGTCGATCGGCGCGGTCAATCCGGCGCTGACGGCGATGGCCAACGCGCTTCGCGTCGGCGACCACCTGCTCGAGCGGATGAGCTGATCGTCCAGTCCGGACCGGGAGCAGGCGTGCGCGACCCCACCGGCGAGCAGTACGAGATCGAGTACGACGACCAGCGCGTCGTGGTCGTCGAGGTCGGCGGCGGCCTTCGGACGTATGCCGTCGGCGACTGGGACGTGCTCGACGGCTACGGCGACGACGAGATGGCGACGGCCGGTCGCGGGCAGGTGCTGGCCCCGTGGCCCAACCGGCTGGAAGACGGAAGCTACGAGTTCGAGGGGAGGCGCCATCAGCTCCCGCTCAGCGAACCCGAGCACACGAACGCCATCCACGGCCTCGTCCGCTGGGCGGCCTGGCTGGCGCGGGAGCACGAGCCGCACCGGGTAGTCCTCGAGCACCACCTGCACCCCCAGCCCGGCTATCCGTTCATGCTCGAGCTCCGCGTCGCGTACGAGCTCTCCGAAGGCGGCCTCGCAGTGCGGACGACGGCGACGAACGTCGGCACCGAGACATGTCCCTACGGGAGCGGCGCACACCCGTACGTCAGCGTAGGAACGGCGACGGTCGACGACATCGTGCTCCGGGTGCCCGCTCGGACCGCGTTGCGCTCGGACGAGCGCGGCATCCCGGTCGACACCCTGCGCGTCGACGGGACGGAGCTCGACTTTCGCGCCGCCCGACCGATCGGACGCGCCAAGCTCGACAACGGCTACACGGACCTCGAGCGTGACGACGACGGCCTCGCTCGCGTCGAGCTGCGAGCAGACGGCGGTCGCGGCGTCACCCTCTGGGTCGACGAGGGCTATCCGCACCTGATGGTGTTCACGGGCGACCATCCGGACGTCGAGCGACGCGCGCTTGCCGTCGAGCCGATGACCTGCGCGCCGAACGCCTTTCGCAGCGGGGACGGGCTGATCAGGCTCGAGCCGAGCGCGTCGGTCACGACCACGTGGGGGATCGCGCCGCAGGAGTAGCCACGAGACGGCACCGCCGACAACACCTGTAGACAGGCTTCCCGTAGGGTTCTCGCGTGCTTCGCGGCATCGTCAATGACGTGCCGATCTGGCTCCTGCTGATCGCGGTCGTAACCGCGATCGTGGGCCTCGTGCTGCTGCTCGTCTGGCTGACGCGGAGGCTCGTACCCGGGGTCGAGGAGGGGTTCGATGCCGAGGTCTCGTCACAGATGCTCGGTGTCGTCGCTGCGCTGTTCGGGCTGCTCTTTGCGTTCATCATCGTGATCGCGTACCAGAACTACAGCGACGCGCAGGGCAACGTCGCCGCCGAGGCGGATGCCCTCGAAGCGGTCGTACGGGACAGCGGCGCATTTCCACAGCCGGACGGTGATCGCGTTCGTGCCGCCATCGGCGCATACGTCCGGACCGTCGTCGACGAGGAGTGGCCGCGGATGCGTGAAGGCGACAACAGTTCGCAGGTGTCCGTCGACGGCATCTTTGTAGCGCTGCAGGGAGTCG
>DASUZN010000115.1:0-6972 GCA_036376855.1 Gaiella sp.
GACCGCGGACTCGGGCGAGTTGCCGAGCCAGCCCGTGAGCACCCAGTAGTACCCGGCCACGCCGAGCAGGCCGAGGCCGACGACGAGGAGCCCCGTCACCGAGCCGGCCCTGAACGCGACACGGAACGCCGGGCTGACCCCTTCGCGCGCTGCCTCGGCGGTGCGGACGTTCGACCGCACCGCGACGTTCATGCCGATGAAGCCGGCGGCGGCCGACAGCGTGGCGCCGACGAGGAATCCGAAGGCGGTGCCCCACCCGAGCTCGTTGTAGAAGCCGAGCGCCAGGAACGGCACGACCGCGACCATCGCGATCGTCGTGTACTGCTTGCTGAGGTACGCCGCGGCGCCCTCCTGGACCGCGCGCGAGATCTCCTGCATCCGCGCGTTGCCCGCGGGCTGCTTGAGCAGCCACCAGGTCAGGTACAGGCCGTAGGCGATCGCGACGCCCGCACAGACGAGCGCGAACAGCACGGCGTGGTCAACGAAGAAGTCCATCCATCCTCCGAGTCGGGGCGCACAAAGAGACACCGAAATGGCGTCAGCGCGGCGGATTATGCAGCACAAACCGGGGGCTTGCCCCGGGGATCAGCACTCGCGGGCCGCGAGTGCCCGCGTCAGCCGATCGCCGGCACGGTGGCGCGCACCTGCTCGGCGTAGATCTCGGCGAAGTCGGCGCCTTCTGCACGCCGTGCGATCTGGCGCTCGGCGGCGTTCCGCTCGGGCAACCGGAGCCAGGGAGCGGCGCCGATCTCCTCGGCGACGGGCAGCACCCACTCGATCAGCCGCTCGAGCCTCGCGCGCGCGGGCAGGACGTCGCCGCGCTCGAGGTCGATCAGCTCACCGGAGAGCCCGTTGCGGATCGCACGCCAGGTGTTCTCCTCGATCAGGCGGTGCGGATGCTCCGGGAGCGGCTCGCCCTCGTCGAGCGCCCGGGCGCAGCGAGCCGTGAGCGAGACCATCAGCGCGGTGAGCGACTGGGCCTCGCCGAGGTCCGGTTGCGCGTCGCAGAAGCGGAGCTCGACGGTGGGGAACGAGAGATGCGGGCGGACGCTCCACCAGATCTGGGTCGGCTCGTCGATCGAGCCCGTGCGGTAGAGGAACCGCACGTACTCGGCGTAGGCGTTCCACGAGTCGAACGCGTCGGGGACGCCGCAGCGGGGGAAGAACCGCGTGAACACCTGCGTCCGGGCCGAGTGGAGCCGGGTGTCGACCCCCTCGTGGAACGGCGAGCTCGCGGACACGGCGAGCAGCTCGGGTAGCCAGTTGCGGAGCGCGGAGGCGACACGCACCGCGCGGTCGGCGCCCCGGATCGCGACGTGGGTGTGGATGCCGAACGTGTTGTTGCGCCAGACGACGTAGCGGAGGATCTCGTCGTTCCGCCGGTAGTGCGGAGTGTCGATGATGCGCTGGTCGCGCCAGCTCGCCCAGGGATGGGTACCGGTCGCGCCGAGCGTGAGCCCGAGCGGCTCGACGAGGGCGGCGAGCTGGGCGCGCCGTTCCGCGAGCGCCGCCGGGACGTCCGCGAACGACGCCTGCTTGCCCGTCTTCACCTCCGCCTCCGACGCGATCAGCTCGCCGGCGAGGTTCGGCTCGAGCCCGGCGCCGCGTGCCGCCGCCTGCACGTCCTCGAAGCGGTTGACGAGGTCGAGCGTCTCCGGGTCGAGGAGCGCGAACTCCTCCTCGACCGAGACCGTGAAATCCTCCGCTTCCTCGAAGCGCTCATAGGCCTCCGCGATGACCTGCTCGTACGGCCTGCCGCCGGTCGACTCACCCATGGAGCGGGAAGGCTAGCTCCGGGCAGTCGGGCGTGGCTTCAGCCTCGCCCCTCCTCTGCCGCGAGCTCGAGCAGCCGCCGGGAGATCCCCGCCCAGCTCCAGCGCTCCTCGACGACGCGGCGGACGGTCGCCCGCAACGTCGCGCGGTCGGACACCGGCAACTCGAGGAGCCGAGTGAGCCGCTCGCGCAACGTGAGGGCATCCCCGGTCGGAAACGAGACAAGAGCCGCAAGCGCGGGCGGCAGCTCGGCCTCGAGCTCGCCTGCGACCTCCGCCAGCCCGGAGTGGCGCGAGACGACGGGCGGGCAGCCCGCCGCCGCCGCCTCGGCGGCGACCATGCCGAACGCCTCCGGGAAGACGGACGGCACGACGCACGCGTCGGCGAGCGCCAGCAGGTGCCGCAGGTGCCGGTGCTCGAGCGGGCCCGTGAAGAGCGCGCGAACGCCGTTCGCAGCAGCCTGTGACTCGAGCGCTGCTCGCTCCGGGCCGAAGCCGACCACGACGACCCGTGCGCCCACGCCACGCAGCGCGTCGAGCAGCACGTCGACGCCCTTCTGCCGGATCAGCTTCCCGAAGTAGACGACCGTCGGCAGGTCGTCGTCGAGGAACGACTCGAGCCGCTCGGCGTTCCCCGCGTCGGGAAGCCGTTCCTCCGCGTTGCCCGGATTGGGCGGATCGAGCCGCGCCTCGGCGAGCAGGGCGTCGAGCGCCGCACGGCCCTCCTCGGGTCGCCAGAGCTCGACGTCGACCCCCGGCGGCACCTCATGCACGCGCCCGATCGGGCCGCAGACGTCGGTGAGGACATCCCGGATGTGGGCCGAGCCCACGAACGTCGCGCGCGCGCCCGCGAGCGACTCCGCACCCCAGGCGCCGAGGTCGGGCCGCCCCCGCATCGCGTACTCGAGCTCGGAGCCGTGCGCCTTGACCGCGAAGGGCGCGCCCGACGCGGCTCCGACGGGGCCGCCGAGCAGCACATGGTTCGTGAAGACGAGCTCGGCAGGGAGCAGCGCCTGCACCGCGGCGGCGTTCGCCTCGACCCAGCGCTCGAGCTCCTCCCGCGTGCAGTCGGGAACCCGGCGGACGTCGTCGAACCCCTCGTAGCGGTCCACCACGAACACCGGCAGAAAGCCGCCGACGTCCGGCCGCGCCGTCGAGGCGCCACCGAGGTCGTACGCCTCGGGACGCGCTTCCTGGCTCAGGACGGTCACGTCGTGCCCGGCGCGCGACCACTCCCGCGCGAGCTGCCGGGTATAGACGTTCGACCCCGTGCCGCCGAGCAGGTACCCGTGCCAAAGGAGAATTCTCAATCTGGGTCGTGATCCCATGGCGGCCCGAGGCCGACTTTGCCGGCCGGGAGGCCAGGCACGAAAGTCGGCACAGCACGCAGAAGAAGGGGGCTCGTGGGGGAAACATGGTTTCCCCCACGCTCGTAGCCGTGCCAGAGCACGATGCGCATCCGCGCATCCTGCCTGGGCGGACGACGGCGAACCGCTACGTGAGGTGGAAGTACAGCGCGTACAGCAGCTCGACGGCCGGGTTCGACGTGTGGACCTGGACGTCGGCGGGCGAGTCGATCAACGCCTGGGTGTAGTTGAAGACGATCTTCACGCCGGCGTCGACGAGCGCGTCGGACGCCTGCTGTCCCGACTCGGCCGGGACGGCGAGGACGCCGACGACGATGCTTCGATCACGCACGACCGCGTCGAGGTCGTCGAGCGAGCTGACCGGGACGCCGCCGAGCGACGTCCCCACCTTCGCCGGGTCGCTGTCGAAGACGGCCGCAATCGTGATCCCGTGCTCGGCGAAGATCGGCGACGACGCGATCGCCGCGCCGAGCCGGCCGGCGCCGACCAGGGCGATGTTGTGCTGCCCCTGCGTGCGCAGGATCTTCCGGATCTCGGAGAGCAGCGAGTCGACGGAGTACCCCACCCCCCGTTTGCCGAACTTGCCGAACCCGGACAGGTCGCGGCGGATCTGCGTCGCGTTGATGTTCGTGTACTCGGCGATCTCCTGCGAGGAGATCCGGTCCTTGCCCATCTTCCGCGCCTGCGTCAGCACCTGGAGGTACCGACTCAAACGCGCAGCGACGCCAACCGTCAAGCGTTCCGCCACCTGCGCCCTCCCTGCAGAGTTTGTGACACCTCCGCACATTCTGCCGAGGGTCGCCGGCGGCAGCCGGGAGAACCGTCTACCGGAGGCTTGCCCTGAGGTCGTCGGCCGTCAGCTCGTAGCGGAAGCGCTCGACGCCGTCGACCCTCACGACGGGGATCCAGGTGCGGTACCGGCGCTCGAGCTGCGGGTCGCTCGTGATGTCGACGAGGTCGAAGTCGTCGCCGCAGACGGCACGGACGGCCTCGACCGCCGGCCCGCACAGATGACACCCGGGCGCGGTGTACACGACGACGCGGGCCACGCGGCGTCGGCTACGGGTAGAGGCCGCGCGTGGTCGTCGCCTCGGCCACCCGCTGCACCGCCAGCCCGTAGGCGGCCATGCGCATGCTCGTCCCGAAGCGCTCGCGCGCCGACCAGGTCTCCTCGAACGCGCGCACGACGATGTCGTTCAGCTTCGCGTTGACCTCGTACTCCTTCCAGAAGTACTCCTGGAGACCCTGGACCCACTCGAAGTACGAGACGACGACGCCGCCCGCGTTCGCGACGACGTCGGGAAGCACGAGGACGCCGCGGTCCTCCAGGATCTCGTCGCCTCCGGGCGTGGTCGCGCCGTTCGCGGCCTCGCAGATCATGTGTGCCTTGATGCGCGGCGCGTTGTCGGCGGTGATCGCCTGCTCGAGCGCGGCGGGGACGAGGACGTCGCACTCCAGCTCGATCAGCTCCTCGTTCGTCGCCTCTTCCGTGCCGGGAAGCCCTGCGAGCACCCCGTGCTCGGCCTTGTGCGCGATCGCCGCCTGGACGTCGATGCCGTACTGGTTCACGACCGCTCCCTGCGAGTCCGACAGGGCGATCACGCGCGCCCCCTCCTCGGAGAGCAGCCGCGCGAGGTTCCGCCCGACGTTGCCGAAGCCCTGGACCGCCAGGCGCGTGTCCGGGAATCGGCGCCCCTCCTTCTGGAGCGCGGTGCGGATGCAGTAGAGGACGCCGCGGGCGGTCGCGCCGTCGCGGCCGACCGAGCCGCCGATGGCGAGAGGCTTGCCGGTGACGACGCCAAGCACCGAGTGTCCGACGTTCATCGAGTACGTGTCGAAGATCCACGCCATGACCTGGGCATTGGTGCCGACGTCGGGCGCCGGGATGTCCTTCTCGGGGCCGATCTCGTTGATGATCTCGGTCGTGTAGCGCCGCGTGAGCCGCTCGAGCTCGTCCCCGGCCAAGACCTTCGGGTCGCAGACGACCGCGCCCTTCGCCCCGCCGAAGGGAAGGCCCATGAGCGCGCATTTCCAGGTCATCGACATCGCGAGCGCCTTCACCTCGTCGCGCGTCACGCCCGGGTGGTAGCGGATGCCGCCCTTTGCCGGTCCGCGCGTCATGTTGTGGACGACGCGGAAGCCCTCGAAGACCCTGGTCGTGCCGTCGTCCATCGCGACGGGAACCGAGACCTCGACGGTCTTCTTGCACTCCGAGAGGATGCTGATCAGGTTGGGATCGACACCGAAGGTCTCCCCGACCCGCCGCAGCTGCGCACGCGCGAGCGCGTAGGGATTTTCGCGAAGGTGAGTTGCCGCCTCGGTGGTGCTCATCGGCTGCTGCGCGCGCCTTGCACGACGCGCGTGACTCTAGCGCGCATCTACCGCAAGCGGAAGGGGATCGCGACGACGGTCGGGCTCCCGCCGCCCACGGGCACGCCGATGACCCGGACCTGGTAGCCGCCGGCCGGCAGCCGGCCTCCCCGCGGGCCGCGGCCGGTCACGCCGAAGGCGTATCGGCCGGGTAGGAGGTCGCGGAGGCGAACGAGTGTGCCGACGCGACGCTTGCCGCGGAAGAGCACGATCTCGAGCCGCGCGAGCGGCAGGAGCTGAGGGCGCTCGACCGCTCCGTCGACGCGCCCTGCGACGAGCGAGAGCACCGCCGGCGTACGGTCGCTCGCCTTGAACTCCGTGCTCGTGAGCGTCGTCCGCGTGATCACGGGAAGGCCGACGGGGACGGCCGCGGTCCATGGGACGCGGAGACGTGTGCCCGGCCCGACGACCGCCCGAAGCACTCCCTCGAGGGCGCCGGGCGCGGCGGGCCGCACGCGTGCCGTCATCGACACGGAGATGCGCGCGCGCTTTCCCGGGCGGATCACGACCCGCTCGGGGCGGGTGCGCACCGTGACGCCCGCGGCGGCCGCGCCTGGCTGGAGACGCACCACGAGCACGCGTCGCGAGACGTTCCGCAGCGTGAGGCTGCCCGCGGCGGCCCGTCTCTTGCCGACGAGCGCCGGCAGGGCGAGCACCGGAGGCTCGGCCACCAGCTCGACGGCGGACGCTCCCGCCGGGTTGACGATCCCGGGCTCACCGCCCGCGTTGTCGCGTCGCGCGGACGTCACGAGCGCACCGCGGAGGCCCGAGGCGTCGAGATCGGGGCGTGCCTCGGCCAGGAGCGCGGCCGCGCCGGCGACCACCGCCGCCGCGGCGCTCGACCCGCTCAGCGTGCCGTACCGCGCCGACCCGCCTTCGTTGCGTCCGGGCACGGACGTGACGAGCCCGACCCCGGGGGCGGCCACCTCGGTGCCCTGGCTCCCGTCCAAGGCGAGGCCCGTGCTTGAGAAGGGTGCGACCGTACCGAGGTCCGGGTTGTCGCCGAACGCCGCGGCGCCGACGCCGAGCTCGACGGGGATCCCAGCCGCGAGGTCGCGCCGCACCTCGGCGGCGATCGCCGCGGAGACGCCGACGACGGGGACCTGGACCGGCTCGTCGACCCCGAGCGACCCTGCGGGAATCGGCCCGTCGACGAGGACGGCCCGCGCGCCGGCGGACGCAAGCTCGCCGACCGCCTCGGGTGTCGTCGGCCCCGACGGGAGAAGCACCGCCCCGCCCGCGACACGGCTGTAGCCGTCGTCGTCGAACAGACGGTCGAGCGCGTTCCCCTTCGTCACCGACACGGCCTGTCGGCGAGGCAGGGCGACGACCTGGGCCGAGACGACCTGCTCCGGCCCGGCCGCGCCGCCGAGCGCCGTCTCGCCGGACGCGAGCACGCGCAGACCGGCCCGGAGGAGGACGTGGACGGTCGGGCGCTCGCTCCGCGAGTCGGACGCCGCGAC
>DASUZN010000116.1:0-2325 GCA_036376855.1 Gaiella sp.
TCGCTTGGAACGTCCTGGACGCCGAGCATCCCGGCTCGTTCCTCCGGGACAAGTGGGACGTCGTGCCGCGGTTCTTCGCCGCAGGGGCCGTCATCGCCGCGGTGCTCACGACTCTCGCGCTCCTCGTCGCCTCGTTCGCGACGCGGCGCGCATACGCGACCGTGGCGATGCTCGCGGTGATCTTCATCGGGTCGGCGATCGGCGGCATCGCCGAGGAGAATTTCTCCGGGGGCGCCGCCGACGCGGTCTCGTTGGTCGCGCTGCCGCAGGCGATGACCGACGCCGTGCGGTGGATCTTCGGCGACGAGGTCGACCGTCCGGTGTCGGGCGGCGTGGCGCTGGTCTGGCTGCTGGGTCTCACGGTCGTGCTCGCTGCGTGGCTCGTCCGGCGCACGAACCGGCTGGTGCGCGGGTGAGCCGTAGGCTCGACGGAGGCTCTCTCGAGCGGAGGCGCCGGCTTTGCCGGCGCCGTGAGCGGGCATGAGCGCGACTCCCGAGCCGACCATTGTCGTCGACGGCGTCTCCAAGTGGTTCTCGGGCGTCGTCGCGGTGAGCGACGTCACCCTGGTCGTGGAGCCCGGTGTGACGGCGCTGCTCGGACCGAACGGCGCCGGCAAGACGACCCTGCTGCGCGCGATCGGCGGCCTGACACAGCCGTCGCAGGGGACCGTCACGGTGTTCGGCGAGCGCATGCGCCGGAACCCGGCGCTCTACCGCCGGATCGGCTACATGCCCGAGCACGAGTCGGTCTACGACTTTCTCACCGGGCGGCAGTTCGTGGAGCTCGGCGCGCGGCTCCAGGGCGTCGAGGACGTCGCGGGCGCCTCGAGCCGGGCGATCGAGGTCGTCGACCTCGCCGAGCACCAGGACCGGAAGCTCGGCGGCTACTCACGCGGGATGCGCCAGCGGATGCGGCTCGCCGCGACGCTCGTGCACGACCCGCCCCTCCTCGTGTTGGACGAGCCGCTCTCCGGGACCGATCCCGCTCAGCGGCTCCATCTTCGCGACGCCATTCGAGCGCTCGCAGCGGAGGGCCGGACGATCCTCGTCTCGTCACACATCCTCGAGGAGGTCGACGAGCTCGCCGACCGCATCCACCTCATGGTCAGCGGCAAGCTCGCCGCGAGCGGGGACTACCGGGCGATCCGGCAGAAGCTCGACGACCGGCCCTTCCTCGTCCGGGTCGACTGCGCCGACCCTCGGGCCCTCGCCGCCGGGCTCGTCCGGGTCGAGGCCGTCGAGTCCGTCGAGATCACGGGCACCACCGGGGTGCGCATTCGCAGCCGGGACGTCTCGTCGCTCCAGCGCGCGCTTCCCGCGGTCGCACGAGACCGGGGCGTCCGGCTGACGCGGGTCGAGCCGCTCGACGACTCGCTCGAGAGCGTCTTCGAGTACCTCGCGTCGGGGAGCGGACGATGACCGCGGTCTTCGGGCTCACCGTCCGCCAGCTCGCGGGCAGCAAGCGGCTCTGGCTCGTGCTCGGCCTCGTCAGCCTGCCGGTGCTCGCCGCGGTCGTCTTTCGTGTCGGCGACTCGACGACCACCAGCGCGCGCTTCGCAGACAACGTCACGAGGACGCTCGTGGCCTCGGCGATCCTGCCGCTCGTGATGCTGCTCTTCGCGACGTCCGCGTTCGGGAACGAGCTCGTCGACCGGACGCTCGGCTACCTGACGCTCAAGCCGATCGCGCGCTGGCGGATCGTCCTGCCGAAGCTCGCCGCCGCATTCCTGGTCGGTGGCATCCCCGTCGCGGTGAGCGGCTGCCTCGCGGTCGCGCTCGTCGGCGGAGGCGGCGCGCTGCGAGGGGCGCTGGCGACCGGGGTCGGCCTCCTCGTCGGCGCGGCCGCCTACGCGGCGCTGTTCACCTGGGCCGGCCTCGCGACGCGGCATGCGCTCCTGATCGGGCTCGTCTACGTGTTCGTGTGGGAGGCGACGCTCGCGGCGTACCTCGACGGCATCCGCTTCCTCTCGATCCGGCGGTACACGCTCGCGGTGATCCACGGGCTCGACGCCGCGCGGCTCGCCACCATCGAGAACCCTCTCTCGGCGGGCGTCGCTCTCGTGGCCGCCGCGGTGGTGGTCGCCGGCTTCACGGCGCTCGCTGTCCGCAAGCTCGTCCGCATGGACGTGCCCTGACGGCGGGACGGCATTCGGTCAGCTCGCACGCACGCTTCCGGCCGAGTCGGTCGCCGGCTTGACGACGCTCGGCGGGGGCGCGACGGTACGGCGCGTGGACGCGCTAACCGTGGTCGCGCTGGTCGTCGTCGCCGTGCTGGCCCTCCTCGGCCTCCTGGCTGCGATCGGGCTCATCGGGGAAGCGGGAAGC
>DASUZN010000117.1:0-5196 GCA_036376855.1 Gaiella sp.
GAGCGGTTCTTCCGCTACGGCCTGCTCGCGAACCCGTCGCTACGGATCTACAAGCCCTGGCTCGACCCTGTCTTCGTCGCGGAGCTCGGCGGTCGGAAGGAGATGAGCGAGTGGCTCGTCGAGCGGGGCCTGCCGTACCGCGCGAGCGTCGAGAAGGCGTACTCGACCGATGCGAACATCTGGGGTGCGACCCACGAGGCGAAGGAGCTCGAGCTCCTCGAACGCTCCATGCACATCGTGGAGCCGATCATGGGTGTCGCGCACTGGGATCCGGCGGTCGAGATCGCCACCGAGACGGTGAGCGTGCGCTTCGAGGAGGGCTGGCCCGTGGCGCTCGACGGCGTCGCGTACGACGACCGCGTCGAGCTCGTGCTCGCGGCGAACGCGATCGGCGGCCGCCACGGCCTCGGCATGTCGGACCAGATCGAGAACCGGATCATCGAGGCGAAGAGCCGGGGCATCTACGAGGCGCCGGGCATGGCGCTCCTCTTCCTCGCCTACGACCGTCTCGTCAACGCGATCCACAACGAGTCGACGATCGACGAGTACCGCACGGCGGGCCGACGGCTCGGGCGGCTGCTCTACGAGGGCCGCTGGTTCGATCCCCAGGCGTTGATGCTGCGACAGAGTCTCGCGAGCTGGATCGGCAGCGCCGTGACGGGAGAAGTGACGGTCGAGCTGCGCCGCGGGGACGACTGGACGATCCTCGACACCGTCTCCGCCAACGCGACGTACCACCCGGAGCGGCTCTCGATGGAGCGGGTGGAGGACGCCGCGTTCGGGCCGCTCGACCGGATCGGCCAGCTCACGATGCGGCTCCTCGACATCGAGGACTCGCGCTCGAAGCTCGCGCTCTACGGGAGGCTCGGTCTCACAGGGGGCGACGAGGCGCTCGGCGAGCTCGCGCCCGGCGACGACTGAGACGAAGGGGGAGCGTGGGGCTATGGCTCTTTGCATGCCACGCCCTGGTCGCACCTCGGCCTAGACGACGTCGTCGCCGGCGCGCTCGACCACGACCACGGGGACGCGGGCGGCCGGGCTCAGGCGGAGGAGCGAGCGCACGATCTCCGCGCAGTCCTCCGGCTGGATCATCGCGTCGCCCTCGATCCCGGTCCACGCCGCCATCGGCGTGTCGACGAAGCCCGGGCAGAGCGCGGTCGCACGGACCCCCGTGTCCGACTCTTCCCGCACCAGCGATCGTGTCAACGCGATGAGCGCCGCTTTCGCGGCGCCGTAGGTCGCGAGCCCAGGCGTCGGGATCGTCCCGGCGATCGAGGCGAGGTTGATCACGTAACCGCGGGACTCGCGAAGCGCCGGGAGTGCCTCGCGCGTGACGAGGAACGCGCTTCGCAGGTTGACGGACTGCTGGAGGTCGAACTGCTTTGCCGACGTGTCGCCGATCCGCCCAGCGATGCCCACGCCCGCCGAGTTGACGAGCACGTCGAGGCCGCCGTGCGCCTCGAGGTGGGCCGCGACGAGGCGCGAACATTCCTCCTCGTGCCGCACGTCGACGGGAATCGCCTTCGCCTCGAGCGCCCCCGCGGCGTCCTCCAGGCGCTCGACCGTCCGCGCGGCCAGGGTGAGCTCGTAGCCCTCGTCACGGAGCATCCGCGCGATCGCGAGACCGATCCCCGACGAGCCGCCGGTCACGAGCGCGCTCGGCATCGGGGGATCCTGTCATAGACGGAGGCCGCCTGGTGTCCGGCGGCCTCCGCGGTGCGTGAGAGAGAGGGGGAAGGGGGGAGATCCTCTCTTGGCGGACGTGTTCGCGTCGTCCCGCGGCGTTCCTTCCCTACACTCGCAGGGTGACGCAGCCGACGCTCACGAGCCTCGCGAAGGCAGGCGGCTGCGCTGCGAAATACTCGGCGGCGCGACTCGAGGAGCTGCTCGCCGGGATCGTCCCGGCGGACTCGACCGACCTGCTGGTGGGGCTCGACCCCGCGGACGACGCGGCCGTCTACCGGCTCGACGAGACCACGGCGCTCGTCTTCACCGTCGACTTCTTCCCTCCGGTCGTCGACGATCCCCGCACGTTCGGCCTGATCGCGGCGACAAACGCGCTCAACGACGTGTACGCGATGGGCGGCAGGCCGCTGCTCGCGCTCTCCGTGACCGCGTTCCCGGAGGAGCTGCCCGTCGAGATGCTCGGGGACGTGCTCCGTGGAGCCGCCGACGCGGTCCGGGAGGCGGGTGCGATCCTCGCCGGGGGCCACACGATCCGCGACGAGGAGCCGAAGTACGGCCTCGCGGTCGTCGGCACCGTGCATCCGGACGGCGTCTGGCGGAAGAGCGGCGCCCGGCCCGGCGATGCCGTGCTCGTGACGAAGCCGCTGGGCACGGGCCTCGTCCTCCAGGCGGTGCGCGACGGACGTGCGCCCGAGGGGGCACTCGACGCCGCCGTCGCGGCGATGACGGAGCTGAACCGAGACGCCGCCGACGCGCTGCGGCCGTTCTCGCCGAACGCGGTGACCGACGTCACCGGCTTCGGGCTCCTCGGTCATGCGCACGAGACAGCCCAGCGCTCGGGCGTCCGCATCGCACTCGATGCCGACCGGCTGCCTGCCCTCCCCGGCGCGGTCGAGCTCGCGGCCGACGGCGTCCGCACTGGTGGCGACCGCCGGAACCGCGAGTTCGCCGGGCCACACGTCGAGAGCACGGCATCGCCCGAGCTCGAGGCGCTCGCCTACGACCCGCAGACGGCCGGCGGTCTCCTCGTCACCCTGCCGAGCGACAAGCGCGTGGTGCTCGAGGCGACGTTCGCGGCGGCCGGCCTGCCGCTCCACCACGTCGGCGCCGTCGAGGAAGGGTCCGGGGTGACGCTGTCGTGAGCCTTCGCGCGCGCCTGCGCGAGCCGGTGTCGGCGCACCGCTTCCTGCAGCTTGCGGTCGGCACCGTGGTCGTCCTCGGCCTCGTCGTCACCTCGGGCGCCTTCGTACGGCTGACCGGCTCGGGCCTCGGCTGCGACAACTGGCCGCGCTGTGGCTCGACGCCGTTCCCCGCGCTGAGCTTCCACCCGATGATCGAGTTCGGGAACCGGGTGATCGCCGTGTGCGGGATCCTCGCGTCGCTTGCCACCTGGCATGCCTCGCGTCGCGTGGCCGGGCTGCCGCGCTGGGTCGTCTGGGTCGCGCTGGCCTCGTTCCTCGGGACGGTCGCGCAGATCCCGCTCGGCGGCATCACGGTGATCCTCGATCTCCACCCGGTCGCCGTGATGTCGCACTTCCTGCTCGCGCTCGTCGTCGTCGCGCTCTCGGTCGTCGTCGTCTTCGAGGCATGGAGCGCCGCGAGCGGACTGGGCGCACCCGTTGCGCCGCGCTGGCTACGTCTCGTGGCCCTCGTCGGCGTCGTCGCGTGCGCCGCGATGGTCGTGACCGGCGCGATCGCCACCGCCTCCGGCCCGCATCCCGGGGCGGACCAGGACGTCCACCGGCTCGGGCTCGGAATCCGCGACACGGTGTACGTCCACGTCCGGGCGACCGCCGTGTTCGGGATCGGCCTGTTGCTCGTGGGCTGGCAGCTGCTGCGTGCACGGAGGGAGGCACCCGGCGTCGTCCGTTTCGCGCTGGTGCTCCTCGGCGTGCTGCTGGCGCAGATGCTCGTCGGCGAGATCCAGTACCGCAACGCTCTCCCGTGGGGTCTCGTGCTCGTGCACGTGACGCTCGCGGCGACGATCTGGGCCGTGACCGTCGGTGTCGTCTACACGCTCTGGCGACCGCCTCTCGCGCTGGTCGCCCCCGCAGCGGAGCGGACGGAGCCGCTCGGCGAGCCGCTGCGGACGCGCTGACGGTCGTTACGCTGCGGCAATGGCCCCAGACGATCTGCGCCTTTCCGAACGCCCGACGCTGCGGCGTCCCGTGATGATCACGGCGTTCCGCGGCTGGAACGACGGCGGACAGGCGGCGACCGTGGCAGCCGGGTACCTCGTCGAGCAATGGGACGCGACGCGCTTTGCGGACGTCGACCCGGAGGCGTTCATGGACTTCCAGGCCGTCCGTCCGACCGTGACGCTCGACGAGGGGCTGAGCCGCCGGATCGAGTGGCCCGAGAACGCCTTCTACCACGCGGCCATCCCGGGCACCGACCGCGACGCGGTGATCCTCGTCGGCGTCGAGCCCAACTACCGCTGGCGCGCGTTCACCGACCTCGTCATCGGCCTGGCGCAGGACGTCGGCGTCGACATGCTCGTGACGCTCGGCGCCCTGCTCGCCGACGTGCCGCACACGCGTCCCGCGCCCGTGACCGGCGCGGCCACCGACCCGGCGCTCGTCGAGGAGCTCGGGCTGCAGCTGTCGCGCTACGAGGGGCCGACCGGCATCGTCGGCGTCCTGCACGATGCGTGCCGCACCGCGGGCCTCCGATCGGTCAGCCTCTGGTCGGCCGTGCCGCACTACGTGTCCCTCGCGCCGAGCCCGCGTGCGGCGAAGGCGCTCTGCGTCCGCCTCTCCGACCTGCTCGGCGTGCCGATCGACATGACCGAGCTCGACGAGGCCGAGAGCGAGTACGCCTCCCAGGTCAGCGAGGCCGTCGCCTCCGACCCGGACACGCAGGCCTACGTCGAGGAGCTCGAGCAGCGTGCGGACACGATCGAGTCCTTCGCCGAGGGCGGCGAGCTGCCGACCGGCGAGTCGCTCGCGGCCGAGCTGACGCGGTTCCTGCGCGAGCAGGAGCACCGGCGGACGGACGACCCGCCGGCCGAGTCCTAGCTAGGGGACGCCGTTTCCCCGGGTGGGGTCTCGGTCTCGGGTGCGGCCGGTGCCGCCGGTGCCGCATCGACGGGGGCGGGGGCGCTCGCAGTCTCGGTCGTCGCGGCGTCGGTCGAGACGGCCTGCGCCTCCGCGGGCTTCTTCTTCCGGCGGCGGCGACGCGACTTGCGCGCGGGGGCCTTCGGCGCCGGGAGGCTCTCGGCGAGCGAGGTGGCGATCTCCTGGATCGGGCCGAGCTCCTCGCGCGCGCGGTCGAGCGTGCCGTTGGCGCGCGGCGTGTAGCCCTCGGCCGAGGCGAGAAGCGCGGCGCCGACGGGCATCGGCAGCGCGGCCGCGATCCGGACGAGCTGGGAGACGTTGTCCTCGTGGCGGTGGCCGCGCGAGTTGGCGACCGCGCCGAGCAACCGCTTCGCCTCCGGGAACTCCTGGCTCGCCTTGCGATCGAGCGTCTTGCGGACGGAGCGCGCGAGGCGCCACGTCCAGCGGCCGAGGA
>DASUZN010000118.1:0-10034 GCA_036376855.1 Gaiella sp.
GATCGTCTACCAGGAGGACCTGAACCTCCCCTACCTCGGCGTCAAGCGCGCGCTCGGGGAGCTCGGTGACGAGGAGCTCGCGGCGTACGCTGCGCGGATCAGGCCGGGACGCACGGCGATCCGGTACTTCGACCAGCTCGAGTGGGGGTAGGTCGGCGCGTGGTGTCCGACTCGAGGTCGGGCACCGGAGCAGGTCGTATCCTCGCCGCATGACGCGCCGCCCGATTCGCGTCGTCCACTGTCCGGTCAACACCGCCGGGATCCCGTGGACGAACGTCCAGGCGCTGCGGCAGCGGGGCGTCGACGCGTCGCTCGTCGTCTTCAACCGCTACACGCTCCACCCCGAGGCCGACCGCTCGCTCGAGCTCGAGGGCGGGCTCGTGCGGCGCCAGCTCGCCCAGTGGAAGGTCCTCGCCGAACTGCTGCCGCGCACCGACCTGTTCCACTTCACGTTCGGTCTCACGCTCGTCCCGCAGTCGCTCCAGTTCCCGATCCTGCGCGCGTTCCGCAAGCGTTCGGTGATGCACTACCTCGGCTCGGACATCCGCGGGAAGACGCCGGAGGAGCTCGCGTCGGGGAGGAAAGCCGGCGCCGAGATCGTCGGAAGCTACGACGCGATCCGCTGGGTGCCGCACGCGACGGTGATCCCCCCGGGCATCGACCTGGCCCGCGTCACGCCTGCGCCGCCGTCCGGCCGGCGCCGCCCCGTCGTCGTCCATGCGCCCTCCTCGAGGCGGCGCAAGGGAACCGACCACGTCGTTCAGGCCTGCGAGGGCCTCGACGTCGAGTTGCGGATCGTCGAGGGGCTCCATCACAGGGAGGCCCTCGAGCGCTATCGGGACGCCGACATCGTCGTCGACCAGCTGAACGCCGGCTGGTACGGCCTCTTTGCGATCGAGTGCATGGCGCTCGGCAAGCCCGTCGTCACGTTTCTCCACGAGGAGGCGACGCAGCGAACGGAGGACGCGTTCGGCGTGCCCGTGCCGATCGTGAACGCCTCGGCGGAGACGCTCCACGACCGGCTGGCCGACCTCGTCGCGCTCGGCCCCGCCGAACGCGAGGAGATCGGCCGCGCCTCGCGCGCCTACGCCGAGCGCGTCCACGACCTCGACCGCGTGACCGACCAGCTGCTCGACGTCTACGCGACCGTGCTCGAGCCGGCGCGCGAACGCTCGTCGACCGTCTCCGCGCGCTCCGCGCCGCAACCGGGCGATCTGCCGTCGGCCCTCCCTGTCGCTGACGACGAGCTCGACGCGGCGATGCCGTCCGGCCCGGGGCTCGCTGCCGCCGAGCAGGCGGAGGCGCAGCCCGGGCTCTCGGCGCAGCTGCGGCGCCTCGGGCGCCACTCCGCCATCTACGGCATCGGTGGCCTCGTGTCGCGGATCATCGCGGTGATCCTCCTCCCGCTCTACACGCGGTACCTGACCCCGTCCGACTACGGGAAGATCGAGACGCTCCTCGCGCTCACGACGGTCATGGGGCTCATGCTGCGTGCGGGGATCACGAGCGCGTTCTTCCGGTTCTACTTCGACGTCGACGACGACGCAGGGCGGCTCCGCGTCCTGCGGACGTCGTTCTGGTTCACGATGGGCGGCGGCACTCTCGGCCTCTTCCTCCTGCTCATCTTCGCGAGCCCCGTCTCGTCGCTGCTCTTCGGCACGACGAGCGCGGCGAACCTCGTGCGCGCGGCGGGCGTCGCTCTCTGGGCGACGGTCAACTACGAGCAGATGACGTCGCTCTTCCGGGTGGAGGAGCGCTCGATCGCATTCGTATGCGCAAGCCTCGCGAACGTCTTCATCACGATCGGCCTGACGCTCCTCCTCGTGGTCGGGATGGAAGAGGGAGCGCTCGGGGTCATCGTCGGGAACTTCAGCGGGACGCTGATCGTCTACCTCGCGCTGCTCGGCTACCGCCGCGAGCAGCTGGGCCTGCAGTTCGACCGCAAGCTCCTGCGCGAGATGAACCACTTCGGCCTCCCGCTCGTCCCGACCGCGCTCTTCCTCTGGATCACGAACTTCTCGGACCGCTTCTTCCTCGTGAAGCTGGCGGACGTGTCGGAGGCCGGGCTCTACTCGGTCGGCGTGCGCGTCGCATCCGCGATGGTGCTGCTCCTGACGGCGTTCAGGATGGCATGGCCCGCCTTCGCCTACTCGATCAGCGACGAGCGCGAGGCCCGGCGCACCTACGCGTACGTCCTCACCTACCTCACGGTCGTCACTGCGTGGATGGCACTCGCGCTGACGCTGCTCGCGCCCTGGCTCGTCGACCTCCTCGCCGCTCCCCAGTTCGCCGACTCCGCGAGCGTCGTCGGCCCCCTCGCGTTCGCCACGGTCTCCTACGGCGCCTACATCGTGATCGCGATCGGCGTGGGGCGCGCGCGGCGGACGCAGTTCAACTGGGTCGTGACCGGCGCAGCGGCCGTCGTCAACGTCGCGCTGAACTTCGCGCTGATCCCGACCTACGGGATGATGGGCGCCGCGATCGCCACCGTGGCCGCGTACTCGACGATGGCGGTCGGAATGGCGTGGTGGTCGCAGAAGATCTACCCCGTGCCCTACCAGTGGCGCAGGGTCGCGACGGCCGCGATCGCGGCGGTGGCTCTCGCGGCGGTCGGAAAGGAGCTCGACGTGGGTCTCGCGGCTGCGTTCGTCCTGACGGCCGCATATCCACTGGCGCTCGGCTTCCTCGGATTCACGAGCGCGGAGGAGCGCCGGCGGATCAGCCGCCTGGTCGCTCGCGGGCGCGTGGCGGGCTGACTACAGCAGCGTCTGCTCGAGCAGGAACGCGTTGAGCCCGATGATCAGCACCGCGATACCGGCCGCGACAACGGTCGTGCCGCGCCGGTTGACGAGCGAGCCCATCAGGGAGCGGTCGCGGCAGAACAGCAGGAGCGGGATCAGCGCGAACGGGATCCCGAACGAGAGCATGACCTGGCTCAGGACGAGCGCGCGGGACGGGTCGATCCCGACCGCGATGATCACGAGCGCCGGCGCCATCGTGATCGCCCGCCGTAGGAAGAGCGGGATCCGGCGCCGGATGAAGCCCTGCATCACCACCTGACCCGCGAGCGTCCCGACGCTCGAGGACGAGAGCCCCGACGCGAGCAGCGCGACGCCGAAGAGCAGGTCCGCATGATTGCCGAGGTGCAGGCCGAGCTGGTCCGCAACCTCCGCGAGGTCGTCTCCCACCTCGGTGAGCCCGTTCTCGTGGAACACGGCCGCGGCGATCACGAGCATGCTCATGTTGACGATCCCCGCGATCCCCATCGCGATCATCACGTCCACCAGCTCGAAGCGGAAGATGCGCCGCTTCTCCTCGTCGCTCGCGCCGACGACGCGGTGCTGGGTGAGGGCGGAGTGGAGGTAGATGACGTGCGGCATCACGGTCGCGCCGAGGATCCCGACCGCGAGCAGGACGCTCTCCGAGCCCTCGAAGCCCGGGATGAAGCCCTTCACGACCTGCGCCGGGTCCGGATCGGCGAGAAAGACCTGCGCGGCGAACGCGACCACGATCACCCCGATGAAGGCCGCGATCACCGCCTCGAGCCGGCGAAAGCCGCGCGCCTGCAGCGCGAGAATGGCGAACGCCGCCGCGCTCGTGATCAGGGCCGCGGGGAAGAGCGGGATGCCGAACAGGATGTTGAGGCCGATCGCCGCGCCGATGAACTCGGCGAGGTCGGTCGCCATCGCGATGACCTCGGCCTGGAGCCAGAGCCCGACGCTCGTCCTGCGCGAGAACCGCTCGCGGCAGACCTCCGGCAGGTTCATCCCCGTGGCGATCCCGAGCTTCGCGCTCATCGACTGGATCACCATCCCCATCAGGTTCGCCATGAGGATGACCCAGAGCAGCAGGTAGCCGAACTGCGCGCCGCCGGCCATGTTCGTTGCGAAGTTGCCGGGGTCGACGTACGCGACCGCCGCCACGAACGCCGGCCCGAGAAACGGCCAGAGACCCTTCGCGCCGCGCCTGCGCCCTGCAAGCGACTCCTGCGCCGCCTCGAAGACACGCGCCTCGCCGGGGAGGACGTCGTCGAGCGGGTGGACGGGCGCCGAGCGGTCGTGGGGACGTTGCGGCGGCACCGGCGGACTATCGCGCGCCGGCTCCGGGCGCGCGGCGGTCACCCGACGAGCAGCCCCGTTGCCCACATCGCGGCGATACCCGCGAGATAGCCGCCCACGGCCCAGCCCGAGCGGAGGCCGCCGGGCGCGACGCGTGCGACGTAGCGTGCGACCTCGACCACGACCTGCAGCGCCGCGCCCGCCGCCAGCGCGAAGAAGACGGGCGTGAGCAGATCGCTCGACGCGTAGCCGCCGATCCAGGTGCCGAGAATCGCCGGAGCTCCGGCGATCAGCGCGAGCGCCGCGAGCTGCCAGAACGTCACGCGCGCGCGCGTCGCCGGCGCGGCGATCCCGAGCCCCTCGGTCACGTTGTGCACCATGAACCCGATCACGAGAAAGGCGCCGAGCTGGAGCTCGCCGGTCGCGAACGAGGTTCCGATCGCGAGGCCCTCACCGAGGTTGTGCACGCCGATCCCGATCGCCACGAGCACGGCCAGCGCCAGCCCGCTGACACCGACCCGGCCGCGCGAAAGCCGGGACGCGAGAAACGTCATCCCGAGCGCGCTCGCGGCGAGGCCGAGGAGGACGAGCCCCGGGCCGCCGAACGCCGCAGGGAGCCCCGCCTGCAGCTCGAGCGCCTCGAACAGCGCCTCGACGCCGAGGAAGGTGAGCAGCCCCGCGGTGAGCGCCATGAACGCGGCGATCCAGGAGGGGCTCGCGCGCCGGAGCGACGGCAACCACAGGAGCCCGAGCGAGACGGGCACGACGCCGACGAGGAGCCCGATCAGGCCGTAGCCGAGGAAGCCGCGCGCCCCGGGCTCCGGCGTGAGCACTGCGGCGGCGAGCTCGTGCGTCGTCTCGATCCCCGTCGAGCTCGTGACCCCGACCGCGAGCGGCTCGTCCGGCACCCAGTCGTACGGAACGACGATCGTGCTCGACCGGAGTCGTCCGAGCGTCGCCGGCCCGTCCAGCGTGAACGGGACAATCGCGTCGTCGACCGTCACCGAGGCGATCGTCAGGTCGTCGCGCTGCGGGTTGCGCACGAGGACTCGGATCTCGCCCGGCCGAAGCTGGACGCGGCGGACGTCGAACGCGTCGGCCGGCGGCGGGCTGCCGCCGACCAGGTCGACGACCTTGTCGCCGAGCGAGACGACGAGCGTCACGGCGAGCGCCAGCCCGACCAGTGGGACGAGCGCCCAGAGCCGCCACGCGAGCCCGCCGGCCGGCTCGGCGCGCGACTCCATCAGCCCTCCTCGACCTGGAAGTAGCCCATCCAGCCGAGCTCCGTGAACTCGGACTGGTGCGCGTGGAACATGAACGTCCCGGCGTGCGCGAAGCGAATCTCGAGCACGCCGCGCTGGCCCTGGCACTGCATCACCGTGTCGGTGTACTCCCAGTGCTCGCCGGTACCCGTCGGCTGGTAACGGAAGAAGTCCGCGTGCAGGTGGAACGAGTTGATCAGATCGAACTCGGTAAGGTTCGCGAGGTAGACGCGCACGAGCTCGCCGCGCCGGACGCGGATCGGGTAGCGCGCGTAGTAGAACGTGCGCCCGTTGACGGTGTAGAAGTTGTTCCCGCCGTCGCCGTCCGTGTCGTAGCCGTTCATCACCATCACAAGCTCGCGCGCCGGCTCGCGCGGCACCTTCGGGTCGATGATGAAGGCGCCGTAGAGGCCCGTGTGGATGTGCTTCTTGAGCGGCGTCGCGTGACAGTGGTAGACGTGGAACCCGGCCGGGCGCGCGGGGAACTCGTAGGTGATGTCCTCGCCGGGCCCGACGATCTCGAAGACGCCGTCCATGTTGGTCGGGTGGATCCCGTGGAAGTGGATCGTGTGCGGGTGCGCTCCCGCATTCGCGAACTTGACGCGGAGGATGTCGTCCTCGGTCGCACGGATCACGGGCCCGGGGACGGTGCCGTTGTACGTCCAGGCCGGGAAGAAGACGCCCGGCGCAATCTCGAGCTCCTCGTCTCGCGCCACCAGCGTGTACTCCCGCACCCGCCCGGGCCTGTGCGGAAGCGCGGGCGGCGGATACAGCAGCGCGTCGAGGTCGTTCGGGCCGCCGACGGCGGGCGCGCCGTCGCCGATCATCGCGGCATGCCCGGCCGCCGCGCTCCCCTCGTGCGAAGCGGTGCTGCGATGCGCCGTGTGGTCGTGACCGGCCGCCGCCTCCGCCTCGCCGCCGAACACGAGCTTCGCCCCGAGCGGCACCGCGGCGAGCGGTGCCGTCGCGCAGAGGAGCCGCCGGCGCGTGAGTTTAGGCATGCCTAAACTCTACTTGCGATCTTTAGCCTTGTCTAAACCTGGCAGCTCGCGGGTGCGACCCCGAGGAACCGGAGCGTGCCCTGGCAGAGGCCGAGCGCCGCCCGCTGGCGCACGCCGGCACGCGCCAGCGCGCGATCCTCGGTCGGATTCGTCATGAAGCCCATCTCGACGAGGATCACCGGCACATCGGCCCAGTTGAAGCCGGTGAAGTCCGAGCGCTCCTGGATGCCGCGGTCCGGGAACCCGAGGGCGCGGACGAGCTCGGCCTGGACGAGCGTCGCGGCGCGCCGGCTCGAGCGGTAGACGTCGTCCGTCCAGCCGCGCCGGAGCGTCGGCGTCAGGGTGTGGGTGCCCCGCGCCGAGGCGCTCGCCGAGCCGTCGGCGTGGACGCGCAGGAAGAGCGCGGCGCCGGCGCGGTTCGCGATCTCCGCACGGGCGATGTTTCCCATGCTCGCCCCGGCCGTGCGCGTCCGTGTCATCACGACGCGGACGCCGGCGGCACGGAGCAGCGCCCGCAGCCGCAGCGAGACGTCGAGTGTGAGGTCAGGCTCGCGGATCCCTGTGACGACCCCGTGCGTCCCGCCGCCGTCTTTGATCTTCCGCGTCGTCGAGCCCGGGCCGATCGGCTCGGTGGCCAGGTTCGCCCGCGCGTCGTGCCCCGGGTCGATCACGACCACCGGGCCGCCCGCAGCCCGAGCCGCACCCGTCACGACGAGCGCGGCGGCGAGGAGCGGGAGCGCTCGCGTCACCGCGGCGGCACGCGCGAGCGCATCCAGCCGTAGGTCACGAGCGCGCCCGGGACGAAGAGAACGGCAGCGGCCACCATCAGCACCTTCGCCGCGGTCGAGTCGAGGTCGACGGCGAGCCCGGCGATCATGCACAGCCCGGCGGCGACGCAGAGCGCCGCGCCGATCAGCCCGATGCGCATCGCGTGAGACCCCCGGCGCCACTCACGCCACGAGCCGGTAGACCTCGAACACCTCGGCGTACTCGCGGTTCACGTTCGTGCCGTGGACGCGGGCGAGGCTCCAGATGTAGTCCTCGTCCGCGTAGCGGCGGTGCTGCTGCGAGGCGTAGCGCCCGACCGCGGCGACCTTGCGCTCGACGTGCCGCCGCTCGAGCGCGAGGTACGCGCCGTACGAGAAGTCGAAGTTGTTCCAGGGGATCTCGTAGCCGAGGATCGTCGTCCGCTTGAAGGCGCGAAGCCCCTCCTGCGCGATCGTCTGGTGGTCCTGGTGGACGTCGTGGTGCGAGGGCTGGAAGACGACGTCCGGGCGCCACTCCTCCCAGAGGGCGACGAGGAGCTCGAGGATGTCCTGGCGACGCTCCGGGAAGGTCCGGACGTCGAAGTCGTGCACCGTCAGGTGCGACTCGGGGATCCCGAGCTCGGCGGTTGCCTCGCGCACCTCGCGGGCCAGCGTGTCGGGCGGGAAGCCCGGGGGGAGCGAGCGCGTGGCGATCGAGAACGCGACGTAGCGCACCTCGCAGCCGCCCTCGACGAGCCGGGCCATCGTGCCGCCGCACCCGAACTCGCCGTCGTCGGTGTGGGGCGCGAGGACGAGCGCGCGCTTCAGGCCGTCGAGCACGGCGCGAGTCTATGTCGTGGGAGTCGGGGCGGGCTCGGGCACCGGAGCGTCGGCCGGCACGGGCGGAGCGCGCAGCGGCGCAGGGCCCGGCTTCCGCGGAACCCGCGACGTGAGGCCGACGAGCCCGAGCAGCGCCCACGTCATCGGGTCCTCGAAGAACGCCGCATAGAAGAGGCTGTGCACGGCGATCGCGACGAGGATGACGCCGGTCGCGAGCGCGACCCGTGACGTGAAGCCGCCGCCCAGCCCGCGCAGCGTCGCGAGCAGCGCGGCCGCCACGAGCCAGCAGAGCAGGCCGAGCCCGACGAGACCGAGCTCGGCCGCGACCGTGACCGGCATCGTGTGCGAGGCGACGCGCTTCGGGTCCTTGCCGGGGATGTCGAGCCGGCGCTGGTACTCGTACGAGAAGCCGCCTGCGCCGACGCCTGCGACCGGGTGGTCGAGCGTGATGCGAATGCCTTCGCCGACGAGATTCGCCCGTCCGGACGTGATGCGGTTGACGCCGGAGCGCGACTTGCCGACGAGCTCGTGGCGCACCTGCGGAACCGCGAGCAGGACGACGGCCGTCACCGCACCGAGGGCGGCGAGCCCCAGCGTCGCCCGGCGCCCCCACGCGACGGCGGTCGCGACGACGATGCCGGCCGCGAGGGCGACGAAGCTCGACTGGGAGAACGAGATCAGCAACCCGAGCCACGTCGCGATCACGGCCGCGTAGAGCCCGGCGACCCGCCAGCCGCGGACGCCGCCGAGCAGGATCCCGGCGAGGGAGGCAAGGATGGCGACGGTCAGGTAGCGCCCGTAGACCGAGGGGTCCCAGAAGACCGAGTTGACACGGAAGAACGGCGCGTAGGCGTTGAAGACCTTCACACTCGGGTTCCAGAAGACGTCGCGCGTGAACCACTGATAGCCGCCCACGGCGGCGTAGAAGAGCGCCGTGCCGACGAGCCCCGCCCAGAGCCACGTGAGCCAGCGTCCGCGCCACGGGAGGCGCGCGAATCCGACCGCAAGCAGGCCGAAGGGCAGCAGGAAGGCACCGAGGAGGATCGAGCCTCGGTGGACGTCGACGGCCCAGAGCATCGAGAGGCCGCTCCAGCCGACGAACGCGGCGAGCGGCCAGGCGACGGGGCCGAGCTCGCGCGACCGGTCGTCGCCGCGGACGAGTGACCACGCCAGCGCGATCGCCAGGCCCGCGACCACGCCGTAGAGCGGCAGGAGGAGATTCACCTTCTCGTCGCCGATGTCGACCGGGAGGCGGAGCGGGATGCAGGCGAGCGTGGCGAAGGCGAGGAAGTACGGCCAGCGTCGCAGGATCAGGGCGACGACGCCGGCGGCGACGAGCCCGCCGACCGCGGCGGCAATCAGCCTCGTGCGGCTGAGGTCCGGCAGCAGGGTGTAGCCGAGGACAGCGAGCCCGGCCGCCCACGCGACGAGGCCAGCGAGCCGCGCCGTGCGAGACGGCGCCAGGTAGAGCACGACGAGACCCGCGCACCCGACGACAGAGGCGGCCTGGGCGGCGACGGTCATTGCGCCGCCCGCACGACGACGAGCGCGCGCTGGACATGGCCGTTCGCGTCCACGCGAAGCATGTAGCGGCCCGGTTTGTCGGGGGCGCGCCGGCGCAGCGTGCCGGGGCGCGCCACGCCCGACCGCTGGCCGAGGTTCCAGCGAAGCCGTCGCGCCGGCGAGATGGCAAGGATCGCGAACCGTTCGCCGGGTGCCGTCACGACGCGGTCGCGTCCCAGGGCGAGGAAGCGGATCCGGACGGTGCGCGAGCCCGAGCGTGGGCCGAGGTTTCCCGCGAGGTCGCGGGCGACGAGCCGCAGCGTGTGGAGGCCCTCCGGCAGCGGCTCGCCGCCCGCCGTGCCGAACCAGTCCATCGTTCCGGTGGTGCGGGTGCCGAGCCTGCGCAGGGCGCGCACGCCGTCGACGTAGAGCTCGACCTGCGACCGCTCGTCGACGCGGTAGCGGATCTTCGCGCGGTCGAAGCGGCCGTCGCCGTCCGGCGAGATGACGAGCGGCCGCGCCGTGAAGGTCGTGACGCGCGGCGGCGTCGTGTCGACGCGGATCAGGTTCGGCATCACGATCGTCCGCCGCTGCCGGTCGAGGTGGACGCGCGGCTTGTAGGTC
>DASUZN010000119.1:0-6400 GCA_036376855.1 Gaiella sp.
GATCATGCCCGGGAAGGTCAACCCCGTGATCCCGGAGGTCGTCACCCAGGTCGCGGCCCAGGTGATCGGCAACGACACCGCGATCACCATCGGCGGGATGAACGGCCACTTCGAGCTGAACGTCTACGTGCCGCTCATCGCACGGAACCTGCTCCAGTCGATCGGCCTGCTCTCGAGCGCATCGCGTCTCCTCGCCGAGAAATGCGTCGCCGGCATCGAGGCGAACCGCGAGCGGAACGAGGCGTACGCGGAGGGAACGCTGAGCGCCGCGACGGCGCTGAACCCGTACATCGGCTACGACAAGGCGTCCGAGATCGTCAAGGAGGCCGCGTCGTCGGGCCGGTCGCTGCGCGAGGTCGCACGCGAGGCAGGCGTGGAGGAGAGCGTCCTCGACGAGGCGCTCGACTACCACGCGATGGCCAAGCCGCACGGCTAGCCCCAGTCGTTCGCCGCGAGCCACGGTGGTTCGCCGGCGGCCATAGGCTGCGCCGGTGAGTGTCGCGCTCCAGGTCGCGATCACCGGGCTTGCCGCAGGAGGCGTCTACGGGCTCGTCGCCGTCGGCTACTCGCTCGTCTTCAGGCTCACCGGGACGATCGCGTTCGCGTTCGGCGACCTCATCGGTCTCGGCGTGTTCGCCACGCTGCTGGTCGCGGTCGGGACCGGCCCGGTCTCCCAGACCAACGTCGGAGGAGCCCGCTACGCGCTCGCGGTCGTGTCCGGCCTCTTGATCTGCGTTGCCGTGGGCATGGCCGGCTACCTGCTGGTGGTCGAGCCGTTCCTCCTTCGCGGCTCCACGGTCGGCTGGATCGCGGGAACGCTCGCGTTGGCCTTCGCCCTTCGGGCAGTTCTGCAATCGGTGTTCCCGCGCGAGGCGTACGTCTTCCCCGATCCGATCCCGTTCGAGCGGCTCGGGACCGACGGGTTCGTCGAGATCGGCGGCGCGTCGATCCAGATCCGTCTGTTCTACGTCATCGCGGTCGCCGTCGGCCTCGCGCTCGGAGCCGTCTGGCTGCTGGAACGAACGAGATTCGGCCGCGGGCTCCGCGCGATCGCGGAGGATGCCGACGGTGCGCGCCTGGTCGGCGTTCCCGTTGACGTGTTCGTGCCGATCGCCTTCGGCCTCGTCGGTGCGCTCGCCGCGCTCGCCGCGATCGTCGCCTCCCCGAGCGCGCCGGTCACCATCGAGACATGGCCGCTCGTCGGCGTGAAGGCGCTTGCGGCTGCAGCCATCGCGCGCTTCGTCCTGCCGTGGCCGGCGCTCGTGGCCGGGCTCGGCCTGGGCGTCGCGGAGGCGACGGTCGCGGAGATCAACGTCGCCTCGCTCCAGCCCGGTTCTGGCTGGAGCGCGCTGCTGCCTCTCGGCCTCGCTCTCGCGGTATTGGCCGCGCGGCCGCCCGACGATGCCCGCGACGACGCCGAGTGAGAGCGTGACGACGGTCGGCCGGACCAGCGCGGAGCTCCGTCGTGCTCTCGCCGAAACACGCCACGCCTGGAGCGCGCGCGCCTGGCTCGGGACCGCAGTGTTCGCGGCGGCGCTGCTCGTGCCGATCGTGCTGTCGAGCCACGTCGCGGTCGACCGGCTCGCGCACTACGCGTACCTCGCGGCGGCGGCGGTCGCTCTCGGCCTCGTCGTCGGCCCCGGGGGGATGCCGTCGCTCTGCCAGGGCGTCTTCGTCGGCCTCGGCGCGGTGATCTCCGCGCGCCTCGGCGCGGTGCCGCTCCTCGTGTCGCTGGCGTGCGCGACGGCCGTCGCCGCCCTGGCCGGGGCGGCGGTCGGGGCAGGATTCGCCCGACTTCGCGCCGTCTACCTCGCGGTCGCGACGTGGCTGATCGCGTGGGGCTTCGCGCTCGCGCTTCTCGCATCGCCTCGGTTCGTTGGCGGGACCGACGGCCTTGTCGTCGGACCGGGGCATATCGGAAGCGTCGACCTGACGCCGACCGTGCACTACGAGCTCGGAGTCGTCCTCGTGTTCGTCGTGGTGCTCGGGGTCGGGGCAGTGCGTCGGAGCGCGCTTGGGCTTCAGCTCGAGGGCGTCGCCGTGACGCCGGCCGGTGCCGCCGCGCTCGGCGTGCCTCGCGGCGCCGCGCGCACGAAGGCGTTCGCGGTCTCCGCCGCCGTCGCCGGGCTCGCCGGCGCGCTCGCCGTCCACCTCGCGCTCGTCGCCGACCCGGCCGCGTACGGGCCGTATCTCTCCTTCCAGCTGCTCGTTGCCTGCCTGGTCGGCGGCGCCGCGAGCCCGGTCGGGCCCGTCGTCGGAATCGCGCTCGTCGGCCTGATGGGGCCAGTCGGAGAGGCGCTCGGGCGCCTGACGGGGGCCGAGACCGCCCGGTTCGGTGCGATGCTGAGCGCGTTGCTGCTCGTCGCCGTCCTCGCGTCCGGCACCGGGGGGATCGTGCCGGCGCTCGAGGCAAGGCTCCGAGCACGTCGTCGCCCCGCGCCGGAGGCTCGAGCAGAGCCGGTTCGGGTGCGGACGGGTGAGCGGCTCGAGGCGCGCGGGCTCGTCAAGCGGTTCGACGACCACGTCGCGCTCGCTGGTCTCGACCTCGACCTCGAGCCCGGGAGGATCACCGCGCTCATCGGACCGAACGGCTCGGGAAAGTCGACGGCTCTGAGGCTCCTGTCCGGGAGCCTGGTTGCCGACGAAGGTCGAGTCCACCTCGCCGACCGGGTGCTCGACGGGCACTCGGCTCGGGACCGGGCCAGGCTCGGGATCGTCCGGACGTTGCAGCGGCCACCCGCGTTCGCGGGGATGTTCGCGCTCGACGCGGTCACCGTCGGCGCGGCCGCCGACCTGCCCCCACGCGCTGTCCGCGCGTTCTTCGCGACGCCGACGGCACGCGCGGGTGGGCGCAGCGCGCGCGCGGACGCGCATTCCGCCCTTGACGCGGTCGGCATTCGCGAAGCGGCGGAACGCCGGTGCGACGAGCTCACGGGAGCGGAGCGCCAGCTCGTGGCGATCGCCGCGGCGCTGGCCACGGGACCCAGTGTGCTCCTCCTCGACGAGCCCGCGGCCGGGGCCGGGGCGCAGGAGGTCGCGCGCCTCGGCGACGTCCTCCGACGCCTTCGGGCGGACGGGCTGACGCTGCTCGTCGTCGAGCACAACCTCCGGCTCGTCCACGACGTCGCGGACGTCGTCGTCGTGCTCGACAGGGGTGCGATCCTCGCGCGAGGCACGCCCGCCGACGTCGCCGGCGATCCGCGGGTCCGCGCCGCGTACCTCGGGAGCGGCGACCCGAACGGCGAAACCAGCCTCTAGAGTCACCTGCGTGCGTGGAGCCGTCGCCGTTGTGGGCGCCCTGGTCGTGCTCGTGTCCGGGTGCGGAGGCTCGAGCGACGAGCACCAGACCCTGACCGTCGTCGTGAACGCACCGTTCTCGCGCACGCCGTACGTCGGCGAGACGATCGCGCGCGGAGCCGAGCTCGCCGCTCAGGAGGTTCGCACGGCCGGCGGGATCGTGACCGACGACGGGACGTTCGATCTCCGGATCGTGCGCGCGGACAACGCGCTCTCGCCGCAACGCGCCGTGGCGAACGTCCGGGACGCGATCCGCGACAATGCTGTGGCGATCGTCGACGAGGGCACCGGCGTGGATGCTTCCTGGAAGCTCGCCCGTGATGCGCAACTCCCGCTGGCCATCACCTACCAGGGGGGTGCGGGGCTGGTCGATCCTGAGACGAGACCGAACGTCTTTCGTATAGCGCCGACCGACCGCGGCATCTCGTTCCGGCTCGCCGAGTACCTCGTGCCGAAGGGCCTCCGGATCGCGCTCCTCACCGACGACTCCGGCTACGGACGCGAGGGGAAGGCGGCGCTCGCGAAGGCGTTCGGGTCGAATCCGGAAGCCGTCGCGCTGCGTGCGGAGGTCCCGGCGGGCTCGGGTGGCGTCTCGACCGCGGTGCTTCGAGCGCGCGACGCCGGAGCGACGGCGCTGCTCGTGTGGGGGCAGGCCCGCACGCTCGCGGCGGCGATCACCGCGGCGCGGAGCCGCGGCTGGAACGTGCCCGTCTACGCGCCGCCCTCTGCGGAGGACCCACTGCTGCGCCAGCAGCTCGCCGATCATCCCGAGTGGGTGGACGGGCTCACGTTTGCGTCGGGCCGTATGACGGCAGAGCGCGGGCCCGAGGACTGGATGCGCTTCCAGGCAGCGTTCGAGACGTCGTTCGGCGCCGATCTCGTCGGCGTCCGTACGTCGAGCGGGGCACCGGTTGCCCAGCCGCCCGACTACGCCATGTACGCGTACGACTTCGTCCGCGTGCTCGCGGCGGCGATCGATCGTGCGAACGGCGTCGACGACCGCGACGCAGTGCTTCGCGCGCTCGACGAGGTCACCGTGCGCGGCGCGAACGGCGACGAGCGCGGCTTCAACGTGCACAACCACGAAGGCGTGGTGGACGACGACGTCTACTTCGCGCGCTTCGAGGACATGACGTTCCGACCGGTTGCGGACGATGCTCTAAGCTCGACCCTCCCCGTCATCGACCAGACCCGTTGACGGGCCATCCACGGGACACAAGGGGACTCTCGATGGTCAAACGATGTGCCGCACTGATCCTTCTCATGCTCGTCGTGGGCCTCGCCGCCGGCTGCGGAGGCGACGAGGAAAGCGACAGCGAGGCGCAAGGGGCCTGCGGCGATGCGCCGGCCGAGATCGCCCAGCAGCCGACGCTTCCCGACGGCTTCCCGACGCCCGACGGCGTGATCTACACCGCCGAGCGAGACGCCGGCCCGTCGCACATCGTCGAGGGCTACCGCGACGGCAAGCTCGAGGATGCGTTCGACGCGTACAAGGACGCGTTCGAGAGCGCAGGCTACGACGTGACGAAGGACGAGCGCGAGGAGGACGACGCCGAGGTCAACTTCGCGGGCGGCGCGAGCACCGGGCAGGTGAAGCTCGAGCAGCACTGCGAGGATCGGACGAGCATCGAGATCACGATTCGGCCCGAATGACCCGGGTGGCCGCGGCGGGGGCGGCGATCGCCGTCGCCGCCGCCGCGCTGACGCAAACCGCGCTCGCCGGGGACGCGCCACGACAGGCTTTGCTTCGCTCGACAGCCGCGCCTCTCGACGCACGCCTGCCGCTGTCGAGTGACGTGACAACGCCACCCGACGTCCTTCCCGGCGGGTCCAGGGTCACGGGGAGCGAGCTCGTGACGGTGATCGTCGACCACGCCGGGACGCCGCAGGCGGTTAGCGTCCGCCAGCGTCTCGTGCTCGTGGGAACGGGTGACTACTCGCTCGTCGTACCGGCGCCGCTCGTGGACGCCCTCCCGGCGCCGGGCAGCGACTCGGTGCCCGGACGTCGCTCCGGCGGGATCGTCTGGCAGGGGTTCGTCGGCTCGCGGCGCGTCCTGGCGGCGGACGCGACGCTTCGGCGTGCCGCGGCGGCGGCGCTCCCGATCCGGCTCCGGATCACGACGACGGTCGACGGACGTCGCCTCGAGAGCGGCGAGCGCCGCAGCGGGCACGTCGAAGTCCGTCTCGAGATCCGCAACCGGACGGCGGTGCAGGCACAGGGGTTCGACGCTCCGGCCGTCCCCGCTCGGATCGCCCCGGTCCTCGATCGACTCCGCACGGATGCGGCCCGTGGTCGCGTCGCCCCCGACCGGTACCTGTCGATCCAGGGGGATGCCCGTCCGCGCTCGTTCGTCGTCGACGCGCCGTTCGCCGTCTCGGGGAAGCTGCGCCTGCCGGCCTCGACGCTCGAGAACGTCGAGGTGGACGGAGGCACGGTCGCTCGGGCCGCCGCGGGCGTGGTGCGCTTCGAGACCGTCCTGACAGGAAGCCGGAGCTCGGCCGTCGTCGTGCTCGCAGGCGACGGGTCCGGGATAGAAGCTCCCTCGCTGGAGCTCACGGCGCACCCCCTCGCAGTCGTGCCGGGCCTCCAGCCGCCCGGTGGAGGCACGTGGCGGGAGGGGGTGGCCTCCGGCCGCGCACCGAACGGCCGCGCGCTCGTCGCCCTCGCCTCGCGCGCATCGCTGCAGCTCGCCCGCGTGCAGCAGTTCGAGGAGTTCCTCTCGGTGCCCGGACGGGGAGAGGCTTCGATCCGGTACCGGTACCGCACCGCGGGCGAGGTGCGGAGCCAAGGCGGCCGACAGCCGGACGACGGGTCGAGCGTTCCGGTGGCCGCCCTGTGGCTCGTCGGCGGCGTCGTCGTCCTCGGCGGGCTGACGACGCTCTGGGCGCGGCTCTAGGCGGCCGGGCCGACGCTCGGCGCGAGTGGCGGTGGCGGCGGGCATTCCCGGAGGAACCACGGCCGCGGCACGCGCGCCCGCGCGCCGCCGATGATCGCGCTCGCGGTCGCCTCCTGCACCGAGCACGGGTCGATCCCGTTGAACCGCGTGACGAAGCTCCCACCGATGCCGGCCCTGACCGACGTCCGGCGGTCGACCCCCCGGCC
>DASUZN010000120.1:0-9880 GCA_036376855.1 Gaiella sp.
CGACACGGAGTCGCAGCGCCGCCTCCTTCTCGAAGCGCGGGTCGGAGAGGAGCCAGCGATGCTTCTCGAAGAACCGGATCACCGAGGTCGACCTCTCCATCGTGGCCACGTGGCGGGCGAGCTCGGAGCCGAGATCGGCGCTCGTGCCGGCCTGGGCCGCGGCGGGCGTGAGAACGAGAACGAGGGCGCACAGACCCGTTACCAGGGCTTTCAGGGAACAACCTCCGCGTCGGAGACAGGACAACGGCCCGCGCCGCAGTCGGACTCAACGCGGAGAGCCCGGCGCGGCCGTTTGTGTCAGATCAGGCGAGGCTACCGGCGAGCACAATCGTTGCCTCGATCGCTTACCAAACCTTCACAAGGGCTGTTACAAGCGTTTTCGAGACGAACAACGCGAAACGCCCCTCGCGGGGCGTTTCGGAGGCTGCGGGACAGGGACTCGAACCCCAACTTCCGGAGCCAGAATCCGGCGTCCTACCATTAGACTATCCCGCAGGGCGTGGCGGGATTGTACCCGCCCGCCGGCGCTAGATCTCGAGCCGGTACTCGGGGACGAGGCGCTTCTCTGCGTCCGTGTCGATGTGCGCGATGACCTCGACGTACGGCTCGAGCCCCGACCCCCTGAGCTTCGCGCGCAAGAGGCCGTCTACCTGGAACAAGCCGGACGAGTTGTTCATCGCGATCTCGATGCGGACGGGCTTGGACTCGCCGTCCGCGATCACGACCTCCTCCACCGCCGCGGCCGAGAGGGAGTGCATCGAGACCTGCCCGCGCTCGAACGGGATGCGCGAGCGACCCTTCGCCATGTCGAGCGCGTCCGCCACCCGCAGGATCCCCGCCTCGAGCGAGAGCGGCTCGCCGTCCGCGCGGTGGCTCGTGATCGCCTGGAGCACCTCGGAGACGATCACCGTGCGGTCGGGCTCCTCGTAGATGCCGTCGAGCAGCTCGCGAAGCTTCGGCTCGGCGAGGAAGAGGCTCCAGTCCTCGTGGCCCTTGCGGTGCACCGACATCCCTACGCAGTGGCTGAGCGCGGCAAGGACGACGACCACCTCTGCGTCCTCGCCGTCCATCCCGTAGTCGCGGACGAGCGACGGCTCGACGCCGTTCTTCGTCAGCTGGCGGAGGAGCTTCAGGGCGATGTTGGCGACGATCTGGATGTGGACCCACGAGTGGTCGTTGATCTCCAGTCGCACCACGGCGTTGACGTTGGAGACGTGCCACCAGCCCTTGAGCACCTTGTCGGCGTTCGCGCGCTCGAGGACGCGCCGGAGCTTCCGGTTGCCGCGGTCCGGAAGACGGATCCGCATGTGCTCGACCGCTTCGGCGGGCGACAGCCGCGCCTCCCGAACCGCATCCGCGGATACCGGTTCCTCGATCCGCGCTTCGATCTCGGGGTCGAGCGTCATGCGTCGACCGCGGTGGGGGCGTTCGCCGATACATCCCTGAGCCGGAAGTAGGTGATGGCGATCGCGATCGCGCTGAACGGCGCCACGACCGCCTGGGCGATCGTGCCCCCGATCACGATCTCGAGGAAACGGGGAAGAAACGCGAATGCGGCCTGCAGCAGTGTGCTGGCGACGCCCGACAGCAGTCCCGTGATCACGACGATCCCGAACACCGTCCATCCGTGCCCACGTACGAGTTCGCGCGAGCGACCGAACGACTCCACCGCACGCCGCTTCTCGATCACGATCACAGGGGCGATGACCGCCCAGATCGTGAGGAGCACGAGGCCGGGGACGACGAGCAGCAGGATCCCGACTGCGATTCCCAGACCGGCGAGCAGGCTTGCTCCGATCAGGGGGGCGATCGACGAGGAGACGCGCGAGAACACTTCGCCCATCGACGAGTCGAAGCTCCCGTCGCGCGCGTCCTGCACGGCGTAGACGAACGCGCCCTGGAGCCACGTCATGCCGATCACGACCGTCACCAGAGAGAGGACCGCGAGCGCGACGGCCGCACCGGTGTTGTCCGAGGAGATCGCGGCGTCGACGAGGCCGTACAGGAGGTTGACGGTCACGAAGACGACGAGCGCGATGGCGAAGAACCGGAGGAAGAACCGGGTGAAGAGCGTCCAGGTCTCGTCGAGGACGGCGCCGATGCTCACGGCGCGATCCTATGCGACCCCGAGCCGCTCGAGCTCGCGGCGGACGTGCGTGAGCGCCTTGCCGAGCCGCTTGCGGTTCGACTCGTCGTTCAGCCAGCTGCTTGCGCCGGACGGGTGTGGCAGCGGGATCGCGATCGCGTCGTCGAACACGTAGCTCTTGCCGATCGCGTCGGTGAGGCGCCGCACGCCGAGGAGCTGGTGCGCGGCGGCGAGGCCGACGGTGACGACGAGCCCGGGGCGGAGGAGGCGCAACTCGTCGTCGCGCCACGGGGCGCAGAGGGCTTCCTCCGTGGGTGTCGCCCGTCGATCACCGCGCCCGGCGGGACTCGGCCCGGGGAAGCATCGTGTCACCGAGGCGCAGTAGAAGCGCGCGAAGAACTCTTCCTCGTCGAGCTGCAACCAGCGGCGGAGCGTCCGTCCCGCGCGACCCTGCCAGGGCAGGCGGGTCTCGGCCTCGACGCGCCCGGGGGCGAGACCGTAGAGATAGGCCTGCTGGCCCGTACGGCCGGCGAACACCGGACGCGGGTCGATGGGGAAGCCGGCGTCGAGGCACCGACGGCACAGCGCGTTCTGCCGCTGGAGCGCGGCGATCGAACGGATCCGGCTCACCGCGGCGAGCGCACGACGACGAACCACGGCCCGGCGTGGAGCACCTCGCCGCCGCCGAGCTCCTCCAGGAGGCCGTCTGGTGTGAACCAGCGCTTGTAGACCTGCCAGCTGGAGCCGTCTTGGAGTACACGCTCCGACCACTCCTCGCCGGTGTGCGACCGCTCACGCGACGCGTCGGCAACGACGAGCTCCGGGGCGACGCGTCTCGCTTCCTGCAGGAACGCGGCTCGCTGCGTCTCGTCCAGGTGGCCGTAGAAATGCCCGGTGACGACGCGGTCGAACGAGTCGTCTGGGAAGGGGAGGGCGAGCGCGTCGCCCTGGACGAGCGTGGCGTTCGGGATGCTCGAGGCCGCCACCTCGAGCATCCGCGCGCTCTGGTCGAGCCCGGTGACCTCGCCCCGCAGGTGGCGGGTGAGGAATCCCGTGCCGCAGGCGACGTCGAGCGTTCTCGTAGGGGCGAGCTGGGCCAGCACGGCGCACATCGCTGCCAGGTCACCGTCGAACCCGGCGCGGTCCCGCTCCGCGTACAGCCCGACGCCCCGGTACCAGTCGTCGTACTCGGGCGCACGCCGCTCGTAGTACGCCGGTGCGGTCGGCTCGCGCATCCCGGTCGTAGGCTACGCGCCGTGGCCTTGCTCGAGTCCGTCCCGAACGTCTCCGAGGGGCGGGACGCCTCCGCGGTCGCCGCGATCGCCGACGCGTTCGGGCGCGCGGGCTCGCGCGTGCTCGACACGCACATGGACGGCGACCACAACCGCGCCGTCGTCACGCTCGTGGGCGATGACCGCGCAGTCGAGGAAGGGCTCGTCGCGGGCATCGACGAAGCGCGCCGGCGGATCGACCTCCGCGCGCACGAAGGCGTCCACCCGCGCGTGGGCGCGGCAGATGTCGTGCCGGTTGTCCCGCTCGTGCCGGCCGACCTCGGCCGAGCGGTCGCCGTCGCCCGAGTGGTCGGCGCGAGGGTGGGGGACGAGCTGGGGCTTCCCGTCTTCCTCTACGGGGAGCTGGGGGACGGACGTCGACCTTCCTTCTTCCGCCGAGGCGGGCCGGACGAGCTGCAGCGGCGGGTCGACGCGGGAGAGCTCGAGCCTGCCTTCGGACCGCGGCGGCTCGACCCTGCGGCGGGCGCCGTCCTGCTGGGTGTGCGCGCGCCTCTGGTCGCGTTCAACCTCGACCTGCGCGGGACGCTCGACGTGGCCCGCGACGTGGCGATCGCCGTGCGCGAGTCATCGGGCGGGCTCCCCGGCGTGCAGGCGCTCGGTTTGCGTCTCGGCGCCGGTCGGATCCAGGTCTCGACGAACGTCGTCGACCTGGATGCGACTCCGCCGCACGTGATGGTCGAGCACATCGTCGCGGAGGCCGCAGCGCGCGGGGCCGAGGTGGGGCCGGGGGAGCTCGTCGGGCTGCTGCCTGCTCGTTGCGTCGCGGAGGCAGCGCGGGCAGCGGGGATCGAGGACCCGCTCGACGACCGCCGTGTCCCGGGACAAGCGGCGCTGGACGCTGCCGCGCGGGCCTTGCGGCTCGAGCGTCTCGACGCCGACCGCGTGCTCGAGTGCCATCTCGCCGCGTGGCCTACGTGAGGGGGAGACGTCGGCACAGAGACGGCACGGATACGTCACAGACACGTGACGGGTTGCGCGATAGCGTGACTCCAGGGGTCTCGCTCCCCCAAGGGGGGCCGGCGTCCTGGAGGCGCCGACGCTCGCGTGCGCGGATTCGAGCCCTTTGCGCGGATCCGGTGATGCGGATCTGCGGTCCGACCCGCGGGGCGCACGGGTCTAGACTCGCGCCGTGCCGGACGCTCTCGAGCTGACCGGGGAGCACCTCACGATCACGGACGTCTGGGACGTCGCGGTCGAGGGTCGTCCGACGATGCTCGGAGACCACGGACGACAGCGCGCCGCGGCGGCGCGCGCGTTTCTCGAGGCCCAGGTCGGCGACCACACCTACGGCGTCAACACCGGCTTCGGGAGGTTCGTCTCGCAGTCGATCCCGCCGGAGCAGGCTGCCGACCTGCAGCTTCGCCTCCTCCGCAGCCACGCCTGCGGCGTCGGTGACCCGTACCCCGACGAGGTCGTGCGTGCGGCGATGCTGCTTCGCGCGAACACGCTCGCCAAGGGGTTCTCCGGGGCGCGCGTCGAGACGATCGAGCTTCTCCTCGGCGTGCTCGGGGCGGGGATCGTGCCCCATGTGCCCGCTCGCGGCTCGGTCGGGGCGAGCGGCGATCTCGCGCCTCTTGCGCACCTCGCCCTGCCGCTCGTCGGCGAGGGTGAGGCGACCGTGGGCGGACGCCGGGTGAGCGGGGCCGAAGCGCTGGCGACCGTCGGGCTGTCGCCGATCACGCTCGAGGCGAAGGAAGGCCTGTCGCTGATCAACGGAACGCAGTTCATGACCGCGATGGCATCGCTCGCGCTCGTCCGCGCACAGCGCCTCGCGCGCGTCGCGGATGTGGCGTGCGCGATGTCGGTCGAGGCGCTCCAGGCGACGCCGACGAGCTTCCATCCGGCGATCCACGCCGCGCGGCCGCTTCCCGGCCAGCAGCGGAGCGCCGCGACGCTTCGCGCGCTGCTCGACGGCTCTGCGATCGTCGAGTCGCACCGGTGGTGCGACAAGGTGCAGGACGCCTATTCGCTGCGGTGCGCGCCGCAGGTGCACGGTGCGAGCCGCGATCTCCTCGACCACGTCGAGCGGACGGTTGCGGTCGAGCTCAACGCGGCGACCGACAACCCGCTCGTCCTCCTCGACGAGGGGCTCATCGTCTCGAACGGCAACTTCCACGGGCAGCCGATCGCGATCGGGCTCGACTGCATCGCGATCGCGTGTGCCGAGTTCGCGAGCATCAGTGAGCGCCGAACGGAGAGGCTCGTGAATCCGAGCCTGTCGGATGGCCTGCCTCCGTTCCTGGTCGCGCGGGAGGAGGGGCTGAACTCGGGGTTCATGATCCCGCAGTACGTGGCCGCCGCGCTCGTCTCCGAGAACAAGGCACTGAGTCACCCCGCCTCCGTCGACTCGATTCCCACGAGCGCGGGGCAGGAGGATCACGTCTCGATGGGGAACGGGGCCGGATTGAAGGCCCTCCAGGTCGTGGCGAATGCGGAGCGCGTGCTCGCAATCGAGCTGCTCAGCGGAGCGCAGGCGGTCGAGTTCCTCGCACCCCTGGAGCCCGGCAGGGGCGTCGGCGCCGCGCGCGCGTTCGTGCGGACGCTGTCGGAGCGCCTCCGGGAGGACAGGTCGCTGTCGGTCGACATCGAGCGCGTGGCTTCCGCGATCCGTGACGGCTCGCTTCTCGACGCGGTCGCCGGCATCGTGCCCGAGGTGAAGACATGAGCGATCCGCCGCCGCCGCCGCCGCGGGCGTATCGCGGGTCCGCGATGGTCCACGCGGTCCTGGCGCTCGTGATCCTCGTCGTGGCAGCGATCTCCGGGGGCGGGCTCGTGAAGGCCGTGCTGGTCGCGGCGGCGTACTTCGTGATCGCAACCGGCTGGACGTGGCTCAGGTTCCGTCAGCGGGAGTCCCGTGCAGCCACAGCGGACGGACATCCCTCGAGCAACGGAAATCGGCGTCCATGACGGACGCCCTGGTCGAGGGTCTTGTCGGAGACCTGTCCGCGATCCGCGCGCCACGCGGAACCACGCTGAACGCCCGGTCGTGGACGACCGAGGCGCCGCTCCGCATGCTCCTGAACAACCTCGATCCAGAGGTCGCGGAGCACCCGGAATCCCTCGTGGTCTACGGCGGCTCGGGACGCGCGGCGCGGTCGCACCAGGCCCTGCGGGACATCGTGCGCGCGCTCCTCCGGCTCGCCGAGGACGAGACGCTCCTCGTCCAGTCCGGCAAGCCCGTCGGCGTGTTCCGGACACATCCCGATGCGCCGCGCGTCCTGATCGCGAACTCGCTGCTCGTCCCGGCGTGGGCAACCTGGGACGAGTTCAGACGGCTCGAGTCCGAGGGCCTGACGATGTTCGGGCAGATGACCGCCGGCTCCTGGATCTACATCGGTACGCAGGGGATCCTGCAGGGGACGTACCAGACGTTCTGCGCCGCGGGCGAGAAGCATTTCGGCACACCCGACCTCGCCGGGAGGACCGTCCTGACGGCCGGTCTCGGGGGAATGGGGGGCGCCCAGCCGCTTGCCGCAACGATGGCGGGCGCCGCGATCCTGTGCGTCGACGTCGACCAGCGCTCGATCGACCGGCGGCTCCAGACCCGGTATCTCGACGAGCAAGCGGCTTCGCTCGACGAGGCACTCGCGAGGATTCGTTCGGCCGCTGCGGCGCGGAAGCCGCTCTCCGTCGGGCTACGGGGGAATGCGGCGGACGTCCTGCCGGAGCTCGTTTCCCGTGGCGAGACATTCGACCTCGTCACCGACCAGACCGCGGCACACGACCCGCTCACGGGTTACGTCCCCGCCGAGGTTCCCTTCGAGGAGGCAGCGGCGCTACGAGAGCGGGATCCGCAGGAGTATCTCCGGCTCGCATCCGAGTCGATCGTCACGCACGTCCGGGCGATGGTCGATCTCGTCCGCATGGGTTGTTATGTTTTCGACTATGGAAACAACCTGCGAGGTGAGGCGTATCGAGCGGGCCTGAGTGACGCCTTCACATATCCGGGCTTTGTCCCGGCCTATATCCGGCCGCTCTTCTGTCGAGGCATCGGGCCGTTCCGCTGGGCCGCTCTCTCCGGCGATCCGGCGGACATCGCGGCGATCGATCGCGAGCTGCAGGGGCTCTTTCCCGGCGACGAGCTCTTGCAGCGGTGGCTCGAGCTGGCACCCGAGCGCGTAGCGTTCCAGGGGCTCCCTGCGCGCATCTGCTGGCTCGGCTACGGCGACCGGGCGAAGGCAGGGCTGGCGATCAACGCGCTCGTGCGCTCGGGCGCGGTGTCCGCACCGGTGGTGATCGGGAGGGATCACCTCGACTCCGGGTCGGTCGCATCGCCCTACCGCGAGACGGAATCGATGCAGGACGGCTCGGACGCGATCGCCGACTGGCCGATCCTCAATGCGCTGCTCAACACGGCAGCAGGCGCCACGTGGGTCAGCGTCCACCACGGGGGCGGCGTGGGCATCGGCAACTCGATCCACGCCGGGATGGTCGTCGTCGCCGACGGCACGGCCGACGCGGATCGCCGCCTCGAGCGCGTTCTCGCCGCGGACCCTGGCACCGGCGTGATGCGCCACGCGGATGCGGGCTATGAGGAGGCAATCGAAGCCGCGCGCGCGGGTGGGCTCGACCTCCCGGGCGTCACCGCGTGACGACGCCAGCCCGGCCATCCGATGGGCCGACGCGGCTCCTTGTCCGCGACCTCGCTCAGCTCGTGACGCCGGCCGGCACGCATGCACCACTCCGCGGCAGCGCGCTCGGTGACGTCGACCTGATCGAAGACGCCTTCGTCCTCGTCGAGGGCGGTGCCTTCGAGGCGATCGGGCGGATGCGGGATCTGCCGCCGCTCGACGGCGATGTCGAGGAGATCGACGGCAGCGGACTCTGCGCGATCCCCGGTCTCGTGGACTGCCACACGCACCCTGCGTTCGCCGGCGACCGAGCAAACGAGTTCGCGCTGCGCGCGGGCGGGGCGACGTACGAGGAGCTGCTCGCGGCCGGCGGCGGGATTCTCTCGACGACGCGGGCCACCCGCGCTGCGGACGGTCCCGCGCTTCGCGAGATCGTCGTCCGCCACCGCGACGCCATGCTCGCGAACGGCACGACGACGTTCGAGGGCAAGAGCGGCTACGGGCTCGACCACGACACCGAGCTCGCCCAGCTAGACGCCGTCCGAGCGGCGGGCGGGGTACCGACCTGGCTGGGCGCCCATGCCGTGCCCCCGGAGCAGCCGGACGCCGACGCGTACATCGACTGGGCCGTCGAGCACGTGCTGCCCGACGCGGCCCGGATCGCCGTTGCAGCCGACGTGTTCGTCGAGCGAGGGACGTTCGACGTCGAGCAGGCACGGCGGTACCTGCGCGCCTGCCGGACTGCCGGGCTCGCGCTTCGCATCCACGGCGACCAGCTGAGCGAGATAGGAGCGGTGCCGCTCGCGGTGGAGCTCGGCGCGCGGTCGATCGACCACCTCGAGGCGACCGGCCCGGACGGCGTCGCGCAACTGGCGGCAAGCGACGTCGTCGCTGTCATGCTCCCCGTCGCGGCGCTCTACCTCGCACGCCCGATGCCGCCGGGACGCGCACTCGTGGACACCGGCGCCGCGATCGCGCTCGCCACGGACTTCAACCCGGGCAGCGCGTTCTGCGAGAGCCTGCCCGTCGTCTGGACACTCGCGTGCACCCAGCTCGCCCTGTCGCCCGAGGAAGTCCTCGGCGCCTGCACGGTCAACGCCGCGCACGTCCTCGGGCTCGGCGACCGCGGCCGGATCGCAGCCGGGCTGCGGGCGGATCTCGTGCTGGTCGACGCGCCCGACTGGCGGCACGTCGCGTACCACCTCGCCGGCGACATGGTGCACACGGTCATCCGCGAGGGCCGGGTCGCGCACGTGCGGGCATAATCGGGTCGATGGCAAGCCAGAAGCAGCGCCGGAAGCGGGCGAAGGAAAAGCGCCACGCCTACGACCTCGTCGAGATCGACGCCGAGGGCAACGAGACCGTCCTCAGCGCGAGCGAGCTGAAGAGCGAGGCGCCCGACAAGCCGACGACGAAGGCGGCGGCGCGAAGCGGATCGAGGGGGAGGTCAGCGCGGGGCACGCCCCAGCCTCCGCACTGGGGCCGAGTCCTCAAGCGCGGGGCCTTGTTCGCTCCGATCTTTCTCGCAACCGTGATGCTTCTCGGGCGTGGCAAGCTGACGCTTGCAGGCGCGATCGTCCAGACGATCTTCCTGCTCGCGATCTTCATCCCGTTCAGCTACTTCATGGACCGGCTGGTCTGGCGGTCGCACGAGAAGCGCCTCCAGAAGACGAAGACTGCCGGACGCTGACCGTCGCCCGCCTCGGGCCGCGGCGCAGCCTAGGAGGACGTCTCGCCGTCGAGGTAGTGCCCGGGGCCGGGCCACGGGGCGAGAATCAGAAGCAATCGAGCGCCGTTCTCGCTCGAGACGGCATGCCGCTCGCCCGGCTCGAAGGTCACGAGCGTCCCCACGCCGCCGTCCACCACCTGGTCGCCGCCGCGGATCTCCGCACGCCCTTCGACGACGACGATCCACGCCCGCTCGCGGACTT
>DASUZN010000121.1:0-3863 GCA_036376855.1 Gaiella sp.
CGATCGACGTCCTCGCACCCGAGCAACCCGAGCTCGCGTCGCGTCTCTGGTGGGCGCTCGGAACCAGCCTGATCGCGCTGGTGCACCTCGGCGTGGCGGGCTGGGCGCTCCGCCAGCCGCGTCTGCGGAACCTCGCGACGACGCTGTGGAGCCTCGGTCTCGTCGCCCTCCTCGCCTGCGAGCTCGCGCTCACCGATGGCGGCTCCGTGTTCGCCGTCACGGTCGCGGCGACCGCGGCCGCGACGGCGATCGTCGCCCGGCGATTGCGCGAACCGCGTCTCTGGATCGCCGCGGCTTCGCTCCTCGTGGCAGACGCACTCGGCGTCGTCGGCGGCCTGACGCCGCCGGAGCACCTCCTGACGGCGGACCCGCACCCCGCCTCCGGCGTGGTCGCGCTCCTCGCGGTCGCAGCCGCGACCGCCGTGCTCGGCCTCACCGGGTGGAAGAACCGTGGCTGGATCCTCGCCGGCGCTTCGGGCCTCGCCCTCTACGCGGCCTCGCTGATCGTCCTCGAGCTCGCGATTCAGGTCTCCGGCGCATCGCTCGAGACCGACTTCGAGCGCGGCCACACTGCCGTCAGCGCCGTGTGGGGCCTGACCGGCCTGACCCTCCTCGTCCTGGGCGTTGCCCGCCGTTCTTCGCGACTCCGATACGCGGGCCTCGCGCTGTTCGGCCTGACCCTCGCGAAGATCTTCCTCTTCGACCTCGCGGAGCTGAGCTCGGTCGCGCGCGCCGCCTCGTTCGTCGCGGTCGGTGGGCTCTTGCTCGCGGGCGGCGTCCTCGTCCAGCGGCTGAGCAGGCCCGAGGTTGACATACTCGGGCGGTGAGCGACGCCAATTCCGCTGCCGAGCTCGAGCACGTGATCGAGCGCTACAACGACGCGTGGAACGCGCAGGACATCGACGCCATCGTCGCGTTGCACGCGCCAGGGATGGTCTTCGAGAACCACACGGCGGGGGAGCGCGCCGAAGGCGACGAGGTGCGTGAGCACATCGGCGGGATCTTCGCCAACTGGCCCGATCTCCGGTTCCGTGGCCGCCGGCTGTATGCGCGAGACGGTCTCGTCGTGAGCGAATGGACCGCGACGGCGACGCACGCGGACGGCAGGCGGCTCGAATGGGACGGCATCGACGTGTTCCCGTTCGAGAACGGCCTCATCCTCCGGAAGGACGTGTACTCCGCCGGCCACCGGCCTCGCGTCCTCGACGCCTAGATGGCCGAGCGTCCTGGGCGCCCGCGCGTGCACCTCACCGCGCCCGTGCCGCACGAGGTCGCCGCCGCGCTCGAGCCGGACTTCGAGCTTGTCGAGTCGCCCGAGGGGGCCGACGGCATCCTCGTCGCGCTCACCGCCCGCATCGACGATGCGTACCTCGAGCGCGCCGGCCCGCAGCTCCGCGTGGTCGCGAACTACGCGGTCGGCGTGAACAACATCGATCTCGCGGCGGCAGCCGCGCGTGGTGTCCTCGTGACGAACACCCCGGATGTCCTAACGCGCGCGACTGCGGAGCTCGCGGTCGGGCTGATGCTCTCCCTGCTCCGCCGGATCACCGAGGGCGATCGCTTCATCAGACGCCGCTCGGCGTGGGAGTTCTCGCTCGAGTTCATGCTCGGAGCGAGCCTCGACGGGAAGGGGCTGCTCGTCGTCGGGCCCGGCCGGATCGGGCGCGAGACGGCGCGCCTGGCGGAGGCGTTCGGCGCTCGCCCGTCGTTTGCAGGGCGGGACGCAGACCTGCTCGGCCTGCTCGGGAGCGCCGACGTCGTGAGCCTCCACGTGCCGCTCACCGACGCGACGCGCCACCTGATCGATGCGCGTGCGCTCGAGGAGATGCGGCCCTCCGCGATCCTCGTCAACGTCGCCCGCGGGCCGGTCGTCGACGAGCGGGCACTGGTCGACGCACTCCGCGCCGGAACGATCGCCGGCGCCGCGCTCGACGTCTTCGAGCGGGAACCGGAGGTCGAGGAGGGCCTGCTCTCGCTGGAGAACGTCGTCATGACGCCGCACCTCGGCAGCGCCACGCGTGCGACGCGCATCGCGATGGGAATGCTCTGCGTCGACGCGCTGCGCGCCGTCCTGCTCGAGGGGCGCAGGCCGTCGAACGTCGTCGGGTAGCGTCCGGCGCCGTGGGCGGCTACGGCAGCACGTCGATGTGGGGAGAGCTCCGGCGCGTGCTGGTGCGCCGTCCGCTCGCAGAGGACACGCCCGCGTGGAGGGCGTACGGCTGGCGTGCCGAGCCGGACGTCGCGGCCGCGCAGGCCGAGCACGATGCGTTCTGCTCGCTCCTCGCGGATGCCGGCGCCGAGGTGGTCGTCTCCGAGCACGACCCCGGTAATCCCGATGCGATCTACACCTACGACCCGACCCTCGTCGGACGTGACGGCGCGGTGCTGCTCCTCCCGGGCAAGGAAGGACGGCGCCGTGAGCCGGGCGCTACGGTCGCGACGCTCGAGTTGGCCGGCGTTCCGGTCGCGGCGACGATCGAGTTGCCCGCCACCGTCGAGGGCGGCGACACCGTCTGGCTGGACGACGAGACGCTGCTGGTCGGGATCGGCTACCGCACGAACGTCGCGGCGATCGATGCGCTCCGAGCGGCATTTCCCGGCGTGGAGGTGATCTCGTTCGACCTTCCCCACTGGAACGGCGCCGACGAGGTGATGCACCTCATGTCCTTCATCTCGCCGCTCGACCGCGACCTGGCGCTCGTCTACCCGCGCATCGCACCCACGCGTCTCATGGTGCTCCTCGCCGAGCGCGGCATCGGCGTGGTCGAGGTTCCGGACGAGGAGTTCGAGACGCAGGGCCCGAACGTCCTCGCGCTCGGGCCGCGCCGCGCGCTCGCGCTCGAGGGGAACGACGAGACCCGCCGGCGGATGGAGCGGGCGGGCGTCGACGTCGTCACCTACCGCGGCGACGAGATCTCGCGTAAGGGGGATGGTGGCCCGACCTGCCTCACGCGGCCGCTCCTGCGCGGCTGATCTCCTGCGTCTCTCACAGCTCGTCGAGCGACAGCTGCCGCGCGCCGGTCAGGCCGGAGACGCCGACGCCGACGAGCCGTAGCGCCCCGGGGCGGTCGCGGAGCCCGCGATCGAGGAGGCGGCAGGCCAGCTCGCCGATCCGCTCCGCCTCGTCGATCGGCGTCGGGAGCGTCGTCGAGCGGGAGCGGATCGAGAAATCGCTGTAGCGAAGCTTCGTGGTGACCGTCCTCGCGGAGAGCCCGTCCCGCCGGAGGTGAGCCGCGACGTCCTCGGCCATCCGGCGCAGCTCGGCATGGAGCGCGTATCGCTCGGTCAGGTCGCGCTCGAACGTCTCCTCCGTCGAGATCGAGATCCGCTCCGCGTCGAGCTCGAGGTGGCGCGGATCGATGCCTCGCGCGCGGTCGCGGAGCATCCGGCCGACCTGGCCGGGGAGGATCGCCCGAAGCTGGACGTCCGAGAGCGCTGCGAGGCCGCCGAGCGTGACGACGCCGGCGGCGGCAAGCCGCTCCTCGGCGCGCGGCCCGACCCCCGGGAGAATCCGGGTCGCAAGGGGCTCGAGGAACGCGGCCTCCCGGCCGGGTGGGACGACCGTGATGCCGCCGGGCTTGCGGCGGTCGGACGCGATCTTGCAGACGACCTTCGACGTGGAGACGCCGAGCGAGCACGAGAGCGAGGTCGCGCCGCGGACCGCGACCTGCACCGCGCCGGCGAGGCGCCGCGCGCCCGCGAACGAGTCGAGCACGCTGCCGAGATCGAGGTAGCCCTCGTCGATCCCCGTCCGTTCGACGCGCGGCACGACCTCCTCCACACACGCCCACACCGCCTGCGAGTACTGCCGGTAGAGCGCGTGGCGAGGTCGCACGAAGACGACCTCCGGGCAGCGGCGAAGC
>DASUZN010000122.1:0-14892 GCA_036376855.1 Gaiella sp.
GTGACGTTCGAGATCGTGCCGCCGCTCGTGAACGCGCCCGCGGCGGCGGGGAAGCCGACGAACTCGCTCACCCAGCGGACGGCCTGGTCCTCCACCTCGGAGGCCGCTCCCGCCCAGACGGCGAGGTTGACGTCGAAGCACGACGCGAGCAGGTCGCCGAGCACCCCGATCTCGAGCCCGGACGAGCCGACGAAGGCGAAGAAACGCGGGCGAGGTTGGGCGATCGACACGTCGAGCAGCTGCGCCGCGTCGTCGAGAGCTCCGAGCGCGCTCGACCCGTCCCCGGGGAGCGCGGCACGGAGGAGCGCGTGGAGCCGCTCGTCGACCTCGGGCTGGCCGGGCCGCGCGCGGTCGAAGCTCTGCCACGCGCGCGCGACGATCGCCGCCGCGCGCTCCAGCGCCTGCTCGCGGTCGGCGTCGAGGCGGAGCGACGGAAGCTCGGACGCGCTGCTCATCCCAGCTCGACCTCGAGGCGATCGTCGACGACGCGCGTCGGGAAGACCCGGACGGGCTCCTCGGCCGGCCCTGCGAGCACGTCGCCCGTGGCGAGATCGAACAACGAGCCGTGACACGAGCAGCGGATCGCGGCGCCCTCGACCCAGCCGTCCGAGAGCGGGCACTCGGCGTGCGTGCACCAGGTCTCGACGGCGTGCCACCGGCCGTCGACGCGCGCGAGGGCCAGCGTCGTGCCGTTCGCATCGCCGGCGAGGACGCTTCCGTCGGGCTGGCCCGCCTCCCCCACGTCGACCCAGGTCATGCGTCCCAGCGAACGTGCAGATGCCGCGGCGCCCGGAACTCCCACCCGGTGAAGAGCGGCGGTCGCTCGGGATCGAGCCGCAGCCCCGGAAGCCGCTCGAGCAGCCGCGTGAGCGCGATCCGCATCTGCACACGCGAGAAGTGGTGGCCGGAGCAGTAGTGCGTCCCGAAGCCGAACGCGGCGTGAGTGCGCTTCGGGCGGAAGAGGTTGTACTCGTCGGCTGTCGGCCCCCACACCTCCGCGTCGCGGTTCGCCGACGACACGAGGAGACCGAGATTCGCGCCCGCGGGCACGGTCGTGCCGCCGAGCTCCGTCTCGACGAGCGCGCGCCGGGTCTGCGTCCCGATCGGGGAGACCCAGCGCAGGCCCTCCTCGACCGCGTCGCGTACGAGCCCCAGGTCGTCGAGCACGGCGCCGACCTGCCGCGACTCGAGCAGCCCGACGAGGGTCGTCCCGGCGGCGTGCCCAGGCTCCTGCATGCCGCCGAGAAGGATCACCTTCAACGTCGGGAGGATCGTCGCGACGCGCTCCTCCAGCGTCCCCTCGGCCAGGTGCAGCATCGTCGCGATGGTCGAGCCGTCGGGGTCGGCATACAGCTGCTCGAAGATCGGCGCGAGCTCGATGTCGATCTCGGCCGCCGTCGCGTCGGCGACGTTCCACTTGGCCGGGTCGTCCTCGAAGTTGATCGCCCCCTCGGCGAGTCCGTGGAACCAACGGCGGAGCGTGTCGCCGTCGAGGTGGCCGAGCCCGAGCACGCGGCCGAGGCCGAGGACGGAGATCGGCTCGAAGTACTCGCTCATCAGCTCCGCCTCGCCGCGGGCCTCGAGCCCGTCGAGGAGCTGGGCGACGAGCGGCTCGATCAGGTCGGGCGTCGTCGCCTCGACGACCCGCGGCCGTAGGGACGGGTCGAGCATCGCGCGCAGCCGCTTCTGCGGCTCGCCGTCGAGGAGGAGGATGCTCTCGCCGCCCATCGTCCGCTCGAGCGGCGAGGGGTCGACGCGAGCACAGAACACGTCCGGGCGCGTCGCCGCCGACTCGACCTCCTCCCAGCGCGTCACGAACCAGAGCCCGACAGCTGGCACGAAGCACACCGGCGCCTCGGCCCGCAGCCGGGCGTAGACCGGGTAGGGGTCGCGGTCGAGATCCTCGACCGTGACGGTCGAGGCGTACGCCTCGACAGTGCTCACGCCGTCGTCCCGTCCAGGATCTGCAGGGTCTTCAGGTCGGAGTAGAAGTCGAGCGCGTAGTCGCCGCCCTCGCGGCCGATACCCGAGATCCCGACGCCGCCGAACGGCGCCGTGAGGTCGCGCACGAGGAACGTGTTGACCCAGACGGTTCCCGCGCGCATGCCGCGGCCGACCCGTTCGGCGCGCTCCTCCGAGCCGGTGTAGACGATCCCGGAGAGTCCGTAGCGCGTCGCGTTGGCGAGGGCGATGCCCTCGTCCTCGCCGCCGAAGGTCTGGAACGTCAGCACGGGGCCGAACACCTCGCGCTGCACGATCTCCGAGTCGTTCGAGCGCGGCACCACGAGCGTCGGGTCGTAGAAGAGCGGGCCGACGTCCTCGCGACGGCGGCCGCCGCGGACGATCTCGTCGCCATTCGCCCGCGCGCGTTCGACGAAGCCCTCGACGCGCGCGAGGTGGTCGGGATGGATCAGGGGCGACACGGTGGTCGCGTCGTCGCGCGGGTCGCCGAGGACGTGCTCGTCGGTGAAGCCGTGGAACAGCTCGAGGAACTCCTGCTCGACGGAGCGGTCGACCAGCAGCCGCGTCCCCGCAAGACAGACCTGCCCGGCGTCGTCGTACTGGCCCGCAGCCTTGCGGGCCGCCGCCTCGAGGTCGGCGTCTGCGAAGACGAGCAACGGCCCCTTGCCGCCGAGCTCGCCGGTGAACGGGACGACGTTCCGAGCCGCCGCGGTGCCGATGTGGACGGCTGTCTCGGGCGAGCCCGTGAAGGAGATACGCCGCACGCCCTCGTGGCGCGTCAGCGCGGCGCCGACCTCCTCCCCGATCCCCTGGACGACGTTGAACACGCCCGGCGGGAAGCCCGCCTCGACGACGAGGTCGCAGAGCAGGGAGCAGGAGAGCGGCGACCACTCGGCCGGCTTGAGGATCACGGTGCAGCCCGCCGCGAGCGCCGGGGCGGTCTTCCAGGTGGAGAGCATGAAGGGCGCGTTCCAGGGTGTGATCACGACCGCCGGCCCGCTCGGCATGCGGATCACGCGGTTCCGCGTCCCGTTCGACTCCCAGACGCGCTCCTCGTAGGCAACGGCGAGGTCGGCGTAGGCGCGGAAGTTGCGCGCGCCACGGGAGATCACGCGCGCCTGCAGCGAGCGGAGCAGCATCGCCATGTCCGCGCACTCGACGGCGGCGAGCCGGTCGACGCTCGCATCGATCAGGTCGGCGAGCCGGTGCATGTGCTCGGCGCGCCCGGCCGGCCCGAGCGCGGACCAGGCAGGGAAGGCTTCCTGCGCGGCCTCGACCGCGAGCCGCGCCTCACGTTCGCCACCGCGCGCGACCTCGGCGAGCGGCTGCGCGTCGATCGGGCTGATGTCGGTGAACGTGGTGTCGCTGCCGACGCGCTCGCCGCCGATGAAGTGGTCGGTCGAGACCTCCACGCCGGCGACGACGGTCATCCGCCCGCCTCGGCGAAGGCAAGGGCGCCGGTGTCGACGATCGTGCTCGCGCCGTCGACGGTCAGGACCGCGCCGTTGACGTACGAGGCGTCCGCGGAGAGCAGCCAGGTGATCGCGGCCGCGACCTCGTCGGGGTCACACGCCCTGCGAAGGGGCACGTGCCGCGTTGCCTCGGCGTACGCAGCCTCGCGGTCGCCGGCGAGCCCGTCCATCGCCCGGTCTCCCATCGGCGTCCGCGTCCAGCCCGGGCAGACGACGTTCGCGCGCACCCCGGCCGGGCCGTGGTCGACCGCGATGCACTGCGCGAGCATCACGAGCGCCGCCTTCGAGGAGCAGTACGCGACCGAGTCGGGCGCGGCGCGGAGCCCTGCGACGGACGAGACCGCGACGACCGCGCCCTTCCGCGCGAGCAGCGGTCGGATGGCCGCCCTGGCGGTCACGAGCGCGCCGAGCACGTTCACGCGATACACGTCCGCAAACCCGTCGGGGTCCAGCTCGAGCAGCGAGCCTGGCGCACCGCCCCGTCCGGCGTTGAGCACGAGCCCGTCGAGCCCGCCGAGGCGCTCGACCGTCGCGGCGACGGCTGCCTCGGCGTCGGCACGCTCTCCGACGTCCCCCGGAAGCGCCAGTGCGCCGAGCTCGTCCGCCAAAGCGTGCAGCGGCTCGGGTCGCCGGCCCGTGATCGCGACCGCCCAGCCCTCCGCGGCGAGCCGCCGCGCGGTCGCCGCCCCGATACCCGTGCCGCCTCCGGTGACGAGGGCGACCTTCAGGCGCCCAGCTCCCGGACGGTTTCGAGGTCGTCCACGGTGTAGGCGAACGTGAAGCGGTAGCCGCGGCCGATGCGGACCGGCGCGAGCGAGTCGATCTCCTCGTGCGACGCACCGAAGAGCTCGAGCGTCGCGCTGCCCTCCCAGACGTCGGAGGCAGACCGGTCGCGCGAGACCGCGCGGACGAGCTCGTGCACCGCGGGCGCGTCGTGCTGCCCGGCGCCGAGCCGTGGGAAGTGACGCACGTTCACGATCGGCGGCGCGTTGTGGAACGGCCCGCCCTTCGACGGGTGCTCGAGCGTGACCGTCGCCTCCGCGACACGCCGCTCGTACGCGGCGCAGGTCGCGCCGAAGCGCGCGCCCGGCTCCATCCCGGGGTCGGCCGGCCCGCCGAGGCCGAAGCTCCGGGTGATCCAGACCGAGCCCAGCTTCTTCGGAAAGCCCTGGATCCAGCCGCGCGTGAGCGCGAAGTCGCGGTCGACCCAGATGTACGAGCAGACGGTGACCTCCTCGCCGTCGAGCAGGCCGCTGCAGACGACGAACACCTCCTTGTACTGCGACCGGGACGGGTCGACGAGCTCGTCGCCGCCCTCCGAGCACGATTGCCAGTCGGCGGCGACAAACGCGCAGCGGCCGGGATCGGGATGCGGCTCGATTCCTTCGGGGAGGAACGCGACGGCCTTCTCCGGATCGGCCCAGTAGTCGATCACGAGAAATGCGCCGACGTAGTGCCACGGCGGGTAGGGGACGAGCGACGAGCGCCCTTCGGGCGTGCGCGGGACCGTGTAGCCGTGGAGCGTCACGCTTCCACCTCCGCCGGTGGCAGCGGGCGGCCACGCGTCTCCCAGCTCTCGCTCTCCGACTCGATCGCAGCGGGGTCGAAACGGAAGTAGGACCGCGGCGGGAGCGGGCCCCACGTGTTCGACGAGTAGCGGTCGTCGGGATAGGTCCGCGGCACGTGGTCGTCGGCGAGCCGCTCCATGTCGCAGTACAGCTCGACGTGGCAGGGCTCCTCCGTGATCCGCACGTACGTCGCGATGTTGCCGGCGATCCCGTGGCGCGCCGGCCCCCACGAGACCCAGCGGCCGTGCCGTGCGAGGTGGTCGAGCAGGTCGCGCATCTTCCCGATGTCGACGACGTCGAACGCGAGGTGGTGGAAGTGCGCGTAGCCGACGTCGACGAGCGCCATCACGTGGTGCTCCGAGTCGACGTGGAACCAGACGCCCGCCGTCCCGAGCCAGTCGGAGAGGCGCATCCCGAGCACGTCGAGGTAGAAGCTCGCGTTCGCGCGGATGTCTCCGGTCAGGCAGTTGACATGTCCGAGCCGCCGCGGGCCGCCGGCCAGGACCGTCGTGGAGCGACGCGCGTGCTGCGGCCAGCGATCGACCTCGGTCGCAGGCGAGCGGTGCGGGAGCAGCTGGATCGCGCGGCCGTCCGGGTCGCGGACCCAGATCGAGCCCTCGCGCTCCTCGTGGGACACGCCGAGTTCTGCGAGGTGCGCCCTCGCGTCATCGGGCGAGCAGGTCGCGTGCAGCTCGAAGGCGGTGTGGTCGTGCCCCGGCTCCGCTCCGATCGCGAGCTCGAGGCAGTAGGGCTCGTCGTCGCATGCGAGGTAGGCGCGTTGCTCGTCGCGCGCGCGCTCTACGAGTCCGAGCTGGATGCACCACCGCGCCGCCGCCTCGTCGAGATCCGCCACGCGAAGCCCGACGTGGTCGATCCGACCGAGCCGGATCACGCCTGCAGCTGCCCTTCGGCCACCATCCGCTCCGCCTCGTCCTCCGGGATCGCGAGCGCGACGTGGAGCGTCTGCGCGGAGACCTGCAGCTGCTCGCCGGGGCCTGTGAGGTCGACGTCCCACTCCTCGACGGTGTTGGTGAGCCGGCCCAGGCCGGTGATCTCCACCTCGACGACGTCGCCCGGCCGCATCGGCCGCGAGTTCGCCGGCGTACCCGTGAGGATGACGTCTCCGGGCTCGAGCGTGATCACGCGGCAGAGGTCGGCGAGCTGGTACGCGACGGGGAACAGCAGGTCACTCGCAGTCGCCTCCTGCACGACGTCGCCGTTCAGGTAGGTGCGGATCGTGAAGTCCGTCGGGTCGAAGTCGGACGCAGGCACGAGCTCGGGCCCGAGCGGGAGGAACCCGTCCTGCCCCTTGACCCGCAGCATCGCCCCGCGGTCGGCGTGCCGGAAGTCGTGCATTCCGACATCGTTCGCACACGCATAGCCCGCGACGTACGAGAGGACGTCGTCGATCGGCACGCCCTTCATCCGCCGCCCGACGACGACGGCGAGCTCGCCCTCGTAGTTGAGGAACCTCGCGTCCTTGGCCATCCGGATCGGCCGGCGGTGGCCGTTCAGGGTCGTGGGCGGCTTGACGAAGTAGGACGGCTCGGGCGGCGTTCGCGCGGCGTACTCCTCCACGCGCGAGCGGTACGTCAGGTGGACGGCGAAGATCTTCGTCGGCTCGGCCGGCGCGAGGTAGAGAGCATCGGCCTCCGTGAGCTCGGTGCCGTCGTCGAGCGTGATCGTGTCGCCCGCACGGCGACCCCAACGTGGAACGCCCTCGACGTCGAGGCGGACGCGCCGCTCGGACACCACGAGCTCAGAGATGGGCTGCATACTCCTCCACCTCCCACGCCGTCACGACCTCGGGGTCGAACGTCCCGACGGACTCTGTGAAGCGCTCGACCTCGAGACGCTTCATCGCCATGAACGTCGCCACGAGCTCCCGTCCGAGCTCGTCGACGAGCCAGGTGTCGGTCTCGAGCGCGTCGAGCGCCGTGCCGAGATCGCCCGGGAGCTTCGTCCCCGCGTGCGCGTCGTCCATCCGGTAGGCGTCGCCGACGACCGGCTCCGGCGGGGAGAGCTCGCGCTCGATGCCGTCGATCCCCGCGAGCAGGAGCGCGGCCACGATCAGATGCGGGCACGCCGAGCCGTCCCCGGTTCGGATCTCGACCCGTGTGCGTGAGCCTCGCTCGTTCGGAATCCGGCAGAAGGCCGTGCGGTTGTCGTGGCCCCAGTTGGCGTGGGTCGGGGCGAGGCTGTCGGGGAGAATGCGCTTGTACGCGTTGACGGTCGGGCCGAGCAGCGCCTGCAGCCCTTGCGCATGCTCGATGACGCCTCCGATGAAGTGCATCCCGAGGCCGCTCAACGCCGCGCCGTCGGCGGCGAACGCGTTGCCGCCCTCGGTGTCCGCGATGGAGAGGTGGACGTGGAAGCCCGAGCCGCCCTGGTCGGTGAAGGGCCGCCCCATGAACGTCGCGAGCAGGCCCTCTGTCGCGGCGACCTCCTTCACCGCCGCCTTGAGCATGAAGGCGCGGTCGGCCGCGTCGAGAGCCGCCGAGTGCTTCAGGTTGATCTCGTACTGCGAGTTCATGAACTCGTGATTTCCCGCGAACGCCTTGAGGCCGAGCTCGTCCGCCCACAGGAGCGTCCTCAGGTTGATCTGCAACGGGTCGGAGATCGCCCCAACGGTGTAGACGCGGGAGAGCTCGTCGACGTAACGGCCGAGCCCGTTCGGCGCGGTGGGATCGCGCTTGCACAGGAACCACTCGAGCTCCGGCCCGATGACGGGAACGAGCCCGCGGCTCGCGTAGCGCTCCACGACCCGCCGCAGGAGCGCCCGAGGGCACGAGGGCCAGTGGTCGGACCCGTCGAGCGTCCAGGCCTCGCCCAGGCACCAGGCGACCTCCGGCTGCCAGGGGACGATGCGCAGCGTCTCCGGGTCCGGCCGGACCGCGAAGTCGACGTACCCTTGCTCGCCGCCGACGACGGGGTTGTGACGAAGGTCCGTGCCCATGATCACCGAGCAGAACGCAACGCCGTCCTCGAGCATCTCGAGGAAGTGGCCGATGGGGATGTCCTTGCCCCGCGCGACGCCGTGGAGGTCGGTGTAGAGCAGCCGAACCGCCTTCACGCCCTGGCCGCGGAGCGACGCGACAGTCGCTTCCGCATCGTGACCGATCGTCATCGAGAGGTCTCCTCCTGGTCGGATCTCACGCGCGCACCCGCACGGGCATCCGCTTGATGCCGTTGAAGAAGCACGACCGGAGCCGCACCGGGTCGCCTGCGAGCTCCACCCTCGGAAGGTACGGGATCATCTCCTCGAGCCACACCTTGATCTCGAGCTTCGCGAGGTGCATCCCGAGGCAGAAGTGCGGCCCGCCGAGGCCGAACGTGAGGTGGCGGTTCGGCGTCCGCCCCACGTCGAGCCGGTACGGGTCCGCGAACTTCGCGTCGTCGTAGTTCGCCCCGGCGTACCAGATCGTCACCTTGTCGCCCTCCTTGATGCGGCGGCCGTGCATGACGACGTCCCTGGTCGCGGTTCGGCGAAAGTGGTGTACCGGATGCGCTCGCCGCAGGAGCTCGTCGGCCGCGGTCGACGCGAGCGACGGGTCGTCGACCAGCCGCTGCAGCTCCTCGGGGTGCGTGATCAGGTCGTGGAGGCCGAGTGAGATGGTGTGCCGCGTCGTCTCGTTGCCCGCCGTCGTGAGCAGGATGAACATGACGCCGAACTCCTGCTCGGAGAGCCTCGAGCCGTCGATCTCGGACTCGACGAGCTTCGTCGTGATGTCGTCGCGCGGGTCGGCGCGGCGCTGCTCGCCGAGTCGGCGGCCGTACTCGATCAGGTCGAGGGAGAAGGGGCTCGAGAACGGAAGCTTGCGAAGCGCGGGGTCCTTGAGCGCGACCTCGGCGACGTTCTCGGGACCGACGACCTCGGGATCGGTGTTGCCGAGGATCTTGTCGCCGAGCTCGATGATCAGCTTCCGGTCCTCGACGGGGAGCCCCATGATGTCGGAGAAGACCCACATCGGGATCTCCTCGGCGACCGAGTGGACCCAGTCGAACTCGTCGTCGGAGAAGGCGCGCGTGAGGATGTCGCGCGCGAGCCCGCGGATCCGTTCCTCGTACGTGTTGACGACACGCGGCGTGAAGCCCTTGTTGACGAGCGCGCGCAGGCGCGTGTGCGGCGGCGGGTCGGTGTCGATCATCGACCTGCGTGCGTCGAGCTCCTCGGGTGTCAGGTCCTGCAAGGACGTGCCGCCGAGCTCGGAGGAGAACGTCTGCCAGTCCTTCGACACCGCGAGGACGTCGTCGTAGCGCGTCAGCGCCCAGAACCCGCGGCCGTCCTCCTCGGGCTGCCAGTGGAGCGGCGCGTCGCGGCGCAGGAGCGCGAGCCAATCGTACGGCACCCGCTCCTCCCAGACGTCGAGGTCGGTGAGGTCGACGTCGTCGACGACCAGGTCGTCGAGCGACGGGCCCGGCACCGTCGCCTCACGGGTAACGGTCTCCGGGACGTGGTCATCTCTCGCGTGCGCAGCCTCCTCGGCGAGCGGCGGCGGCGCAAGACGGACATGCACGGCCCCGCCCTCCTCCCGCGCCTCGTAGATCGGGAGCGGATCGAGCGCCGGCGGGGTGAGGACGTCACCGGTGCGCACGTCGAACTCGGATCCGTGGCACGGGCAGACGATCACACCGTCTTCGAGCTCGCCGTCCGCGAGCGAGCACTCCTCGTGCGTGCACGTGTCGTCGAACGCGACCCAGCCCGACGGTGTCCGGCCGAGACAGACGGCGCGACCTTCGACCTCGACCTGCCGCAGCGCGCCCGGGAGCGCGTCCGCGGCAGGCCCGATCTCGTGCCAGGCGGCGTCGCTCACAACGGCATGTCGCCCTCGGGCAGGGGCTCGTAGTCGAGGCCCTCGTCGAGCGGCGCGACACCGCGATGCTCGGCCGCGTGAGAGGCCGCCGAGCGGACGTTCGCGGGGCGCAGGAGCAGCACGACCACGAACCACACTACCGCGACGACGATCACGCCGATCGTCCAGTAGAACGCCTCCCAGTTGACGTTCGACCTGTCGTGCGGGCCAGGTTTCAGGGCCCCGAAGTAGCCGAGGAGCGGCGTTGCGACGGCGACGGCGAGCACGGCGTATTGCCACAGCTTGTTTCCCGCCTTCCGCACCAGGCCGAACGCGACGACGGCGAGGATGAGGTAGACGAGCTCGACGGCGAACGAGCCGATCGTCGCGGCGAGGATGAACGTCGCGTAGCCGTCCGACGGGAAGATGGGGACGAGCGCGCCGTCCTCGCCCGGGGCGAGGAAGCGCCCCTGGTAGTTGGCGAGCCAGGAGATGAGCATCAGGCCGATCCCGCCGACCGCCACCATCAGGTTCGCGACCCAAGGCGTGTCGTAGCGCGAGGTCTTCGAGAACACCTTGGGGAGAAGCCCGTCGCGCGAGAGCGCGAAGTACCCGCGGCCGATCGTGACGCAGATCGCGAGCGCGAGCGCCATTGCGTCGAGGATCACGACGATGTCGAGGATCGCCCCGTACCACGAGCCGATGTAGCGCGTCGCCATCTCGTTGACGGCGCCCGGCGACAGTGCCCACGCCCCCTCGTTGACCGCGTCCTTGCCGTATCCCATCGAGAACGCGAACGCCATCACGACGTAGAAACACGCGGACGCGGCGATCGTGAAGAGGACCGCGCGCGGGATCGACCGGTGCGGATCGTGCGACTCCTCCCCGATCGAGGCGGCCGCCTCGAAGCCGACGAAGAGCAGGATTCCCAGGAGCACGCCGCCGAGCACCCCACCACCGGTGACGCCGAACCACGACGTCTCGCTCGGGTTGAAGACCGAGAGCGAGATCCCGCTGTCGCCGCCCTTCGCGAGGATCACGATCGCGAGGATGATCATCGGCACGAACGACAGCGCCGCGAAGGTGAGCATCGCCCGGACGGCCACACGCACGCCGAGATGGTTCAGGACGAGCACGATCGCGAGCCCGATCAGCCCGAAGATCCACCAGGCCGGGGCGTTGTCGGAGATGTGCGCCTGCCAGGCGCCCTCGGAGAGGATCCCGACGCCGAGGTAGATCCCGCCGCCGCCGAGGAAGAGCGTGCCGAGGAAGAAGATGCCGGCGGTCAGGACGCCCACCCACGGATGCGCCCCGTGGGTCAGGTACTCGTAGACCGCGCCTGCGCCTGCGAAGCGACGCGCGTAGAGGACGACCGCGTACCCGATCGCGAGCACGCCGAGGCCGGCGATCAGGATCGCGAGGGTCGCGTTCCAGGCAGCCCCTGTTGCGGGGTTCGAGACGAGTCCGAGGATCAGCGCGGTCGAGAACATCGGCCCGATCGCGAGCGACTGGGCAACCGCATGGATCGTCGAGAGGTTCTTCTGGCCGAGAGTCGCGCTCGGGGCCGTCGAGCCGGTTTCGCTCATGGAGTGCTTCCCTTCCTCCGGGGCCGGCGCCCCTTGCGCCGGGGACCAGCGCGGTATACAAGGTTCGAACATCGAATGTCAACTCTCGACATGTCCTGTAGCGCCATGTCCGCAGCGGACACGTGAGCGACGCGGCGCCCACCCCGCTCCGCGTCCGCTCTGTCGTCGGGCTCGCCTACGACGAGCTACGCGCGCGGATCGTGGACGGGCGGCTGCCGCCGGGCACGCGTGTCGGCCAGGGCGAGCTCGCCGACGCGCTCGGGATCTCGCGCGGCTCCGTGCGCGAGGCGCTCCGCCGCCTGGCCGGAGACGGTCTCGTGCTGTTCGAGGTCAACCGCGGCTTCTTCGTCGCCGATGTCGGGCCCGAGCGCGTCCTTGAACGGCTAGAGGCTCGGCTGCTCCTCGAGCCCGGGATCGCGCGGCTGGCCGCGGAGCGCCGGGACGAAGACGACCTCGATGCGCTCCGCCGTGCCGTCGCCGCCGAGCGATCGGCGCGCATCGCCGCGGCGGCGCACGACGCGAGCCGGGCGTTCCACGCGGCGGTCGTCGCCGCGACGCACAACGAGGCGATGACGCGGATCTTCGACTCGCTCTGGATCGCCGACGTCGGTCGCAGGCTCCTCGCAAGCCGCCGCTCGCAACCCGACTGGCAGGACGCGGACGTCGCGGAGCACGAGGCGCTCCTCGCCGCGATCGAGACAGGCGACGGCGCGCTCGCGGAGTCGCTGATGCGCGCGCACGTCGAGAGCGCGTGGCGCCACTGGGCGCGTCGCCCCTCGCCCGCTGCGGCCGACGGATGAGCGGGATCAGGCTCGTCCACGTCCTCTCGGAGAACTGGACGCTGACGCCGCCGCGCGACCTCCGCGCCCTCGTGCGGATGGCGCAGGAGGCCGAGGACGCCGGCTTCGACGCAGTGATGGTGAGCGAGCACGTCGTTCTCGGCCGGGGCGCCGATGCCGACGGCCTCATGCCGAATCCCCGCGACTATGCGCTTCCCGGCAACCAGGACCCGTCAACGCCCTGGCCCAGCTCGCTCGTCCTCCTCTCGGCGATCGCGTCCGCGACGACCACGCTGCGGCTCGCGGCCGCCGCGATCATCGCGCCGCTTCGCCATCCGCTGCTCCTCGCAAAGGATCTCGCGACGCTCGATCTCCTCTCGGAGGGCCGACTCGTCGTCCTCCCGACCGTCAGCTGGCACGAGCCCGAGTACCGCGCGCTGGGCGTCTCGTACGCCGACCGCGGCGCGCTCCTCGACGAGCAGCTCGCCGCATGGCGGGCTGCCTGGGGGCCGTCCCCCTCCTCCTTCGAGGGCGACCACTACCGCTTCGACGACGTCTGGGCCGAGCCGAAGCCGTGGCGCCCCGACGGCGTGCGGCTCTGGTTCGGCTCGAGCACGCTCCACGAGCGCCTCCTGCGCCGCATCGTCCGGTACGGCCACGGCTGGAACCCGCTCGGCTCACCCAGCGACGAGGACGTCGACCGGCTCCGCCGGGCGCTCTCGGACGCCGGTCGCGACTTGGACGGCTTCGAGCTCGTCGGCGGCACCCGCGGCCGCTTCCCCGACGCCGACTCCGTCGCCGACCTGGACGAGGCGCTGGCCACGATCCCGGCGCAGCTCGAGCGCGGCTTCACGTCGATCTGCATCAAGCCCTCGCAGTTCCTCGACGACCGGTCGCGCCATGCCGCGTGGTGCCACGAGGTCGTCGCGAGGGTCGAGGGCTACTCCGGGTAGCGAGCGCCGCACACGTTGAGCCGCACGCGGTACACGGCCCACGTCGCCGTCACGAACAGGACGTTCCGCTTCGCGCCGCCGAAGGTGAGGTTGGAGGCGGCCTCGGGGAGAAGGAGCTTCCCGAGGAGCGTCCCGTCGGGGTGGAAGCAGTGCACGCCGTCGTCCGCGGCGACCCACAGCCGCCCCTCCTCGTCGAGGCGGACGCCGTCGTACGCCGACCCGCCGGCATCCGCAAACACCTCACCGCCGGTCAACCCGCCGTCGACAGACACGTCGAAGCGCCGGACGTGGCGGGCGCGCGTATCGACGACGTAGAGCTCCGACTCGTCCGCCGAGAAGGCAAGCCCGTTCGGCCGGACGAAATCGTCGGCGACGAGCGCGACGGCGCCGTCCGGGTCGATCCGGAAGACGTGGCAGCCGCCGATCTCGCTCTCGGCCCGGTCGCCCTCGTAGTCCGTCTCGATCCCGTAGGTCGGGTCGGTGAACCACACCGTGCCGTCGGCGCGCTCGACGACGTCGTTGGGGCTGTTCAGCCGCTTGCCCTGCCAGGCGTCCGCAAGGAGGGTGGTGGTGCCGTCGTGCTCTCGGCGCGTAACCCTGCGGCCGCCGTGCTCACAGGTGATCACGCGGCCCCGGCGATCGATCGTGCGCCCGTTCGCATAGCCCGCAGGGCTCGCGAAGACGCCCACCGCCCCGGAGGTCTCGTCCCAGCGAAGCGTGCGATCGTTCGGGATGTCGCTGAACAGCAGGCACCTCCATGCGGGCGAGTACGCAGGCCCCTCGACCCAGCGGCCGTCACCGAAGATCCGCTCGAGACGCCGGTCTCCCCCGACCGCGGCGAACCGCTCGTCGAGCCGTTCCCACCGGAGGTCCTCCCAATCGCGCATCCGCGTAGGCTCGCACGAATGCAGCCGCGCATGCACGAGAGTTGGCTCGCGGTGCTCGGCGACGAGCTGGGGCAGCCCTACATGACGGAGCTCCGTGACTTCCTCGTCGCCGAGGTCGCGGCGGGCCGCCGCTTCTACCCGCCGGCCGACCGCGTCTTCAACGCCCTCGCGCTGACGCCCTTCGATGACGTGCGCGTCGTGATCCTCGGTCAGGATCCCTACCACGGCGCCGGACAGGCGATGGGCCTCTGCTTCTCCGTTCCCGACGGCGTTCGCCCGCCGCCCTCACTCCAGAACATCCACCAGGAGCTCGAGACCGACGTCGGGCTGCCGCGACCCACGACAGGCGACCTCACGCCGTGGGCCGAGCGAGGCGTGCTGCTGCTCAACGCGGTGTTGACCGTCTCCCCGGGCGAGCCCGCCTCTCACGCAGGCAAGGGTTGGGAGCGCTTCACCGACGGCGTCATCGCGGAGCTGTCGACGCGCCGCGAGGGGATCGTCTTTCTCCTCTGGGGCAAGTACGCCCAGCAGAAGGGCGCCGTCGTCGACGCGAGCCGCCATCACGTGCTCACGGCCTCGCACCCGTCCCCGTACAGCGCGGCGAGCGGGTTCTTCGGCTGCCGGCACTTCTCGCGCGCGAACGCGCTGCTCGCCGCGGACGGTCGCGACCCCGTCGACTGGGAGCTCCCGTAGGTGGCCGTCAGGCCGAGCGCTTGATCGCGCCTGCAAACTCGCCGCGGAGCCACACCCTCGGCTTGCCACCGTCGAACGACGTCACCTGCGACCACCGGCGACCCCGCACCCAGTAGACGTTCGGGCTCAACGGCCCGGAGGCGTCGTGAAAGGTCCGGCGAGCGGCGTCGAACATGTCGCGCAACGCGGACGAGGCACT
>DASUZN010000123.1:0-9098 GCA_036376855.1 Gaiella sp.
CGGGCCCTCTTCCTCGATGCGTCGCGTGCCGCGCGCGAGGTCGGACAGGTGACCTATGTGCACGTCCGCCGCGAGCACAACGAGCTCGCGGACAGGCTCGTCAACGAGGCGCTCGACGCCGCGTAGGGCCACGCGGCACGCGGGCGGCGGGTTAGATTCCCAGCCATGGCACGTCCCGTCACGCTCTTCACCGGGCAGTGGGCCGACCTTCCGCTCGCCGAGCTCGCGCCCCTCGCGGCGCGGATGGGCTTCGACGGGCTCGAGCTCGCCTGTTGGGGCGACCACGTCGACGTCCGCCGCGCGGCGCGCGAGCCGGACTACGCGGCGTCGAGGCGCGCCCTGCTCGAAGAGTACGGCCTCGCGCTCCACGCGATCTCGAACCACCTCGTCGGGCAGGCGGTCTGCGACCGGATCGACGAGCGTCACCAGGCGATCCTCCCGTCCCACGTGTGGGGCGACGGCGAACCGGAGGGCGTGCGCGAGCGGGCGGCCGAGGAGCTCGCCCTGACGGCGGCCGCCGCCCGCGAGATCGGCGTCGGGGTCGTGAACGGCTTCACGGGCTCGAGCGTCTGGCACTCGCTCTACGCCTTCCCGCCGACCGGACAGGACTTCTGGGATGCGGGCTTCGCGGACTTCGGGAAGCGCTTCGGTCCGATCCTCGACGCGTTCGAGCGCGAGGGCGTGAACTTCGCGCTGGAGGTGCACCCGACGGAGATCGCGTTCGACATCGCCTCCGCGGAGCGGGCGCTCGAAGCGGTCGGGGGCCATCCGCGCTTCGGCTTCAACTACGACCCGTCGCACCTCGCGTACCAGGGCGTCGACTACGTCGCGTTCATCCGCCGGTTCGCCGACCGCATCTTCCACGTGCACCTGAAGGACGTCTGGTGGGGGAAGGGCGACGGCTCGGTCGGCGTCTTCGGGGGGCACACGAGCTTCGGCGACCCGCGTCGCTTCTGGGACTTCCGCTCGGTCGGCCGGGGGGACGTGCGCTTCGAGGAGATCATCGTGGCGCTCAATGACGTCGGCTACGAAGGCCCGCTGAGCGTCGAGTGGGAGGACTCACGGATGGACCGCGAGCACGGCGCGACCGAGTCGGCCGCGTACGTCCGCCGGCTCGACTTCGCGCGCGCCGAGGGCGCGTTCGACGCGGCCTTCGAGCGATGACGCCGATCCGGTACGGCATGGTCGGCGGGGGGCGCGACGCGTTCATCGGCGCCGTGCACCGGAAGGCGTGCGCGCTCGACGGCGAGGCCGTCCTCGTGGCGGGCGCCCTCTCCTCCGCCCCGGAGAAGAGCCGCGCGTCGGGCGCCGACCTCGGGCTCGACGCGTCGCGCGCATACGGATCGTGGCCCGAGATGCTCGAGGGCGAGCTCGCCCTCCCCGAGTCGGAGCGCGTCCAGATGGTGAGCGTCGTCACGCCCAATCACGTCCACTTCGACGTCGCCCTCGCGTTCGTCGAGGCGGGCTTCGCGGTGGTCTGCGACAAGCCCCTCGTGCACACGAGCGAGCAGGCCGAGCGGCTCGTCTCGGCCGTCCGCGAGCGCGGGAGCACCTTCGCCGTGACCTACAACTACACGGGCTACCCGATGGTCAAGGAGGCACGCGCCCTCGTCCGCGGCGGCGAGCTCGGAGACATCCGCAAGGTCGTCGTCTCCTACACCCAGGGCTGGCTCGCGACGCTCCTCGAGTCGACCGGGAACAAGCAGGCGGACTGGCGGACCGACCCCGCGCGCTCCGGCGTCGCCGGCGCGATGGGTGACATCGGATCGCACGCCGAGAACCTGCTCGCGACGATCACCGGCCTCCACGTGACACATGTGTGCAGCGACCTCACGACCTTCGTCGAGGGACGGAAGCTCGACGACGACGCGAGCGTCCTCCTCCGTCTCGAGGGAGGGGCGCGCGGCACGCTCACGGCCTCGCAGATCGCGATCGGCTACGAGAATGCGCTCGAGATCGCCGTGCACGGCACGAAGGGCAGCCTCTCGTGGCGCCAGGAGGAGCCGAACGAGCTCCTCGTCCGACGGGCCGACGAGCCCCTTCGGGTGCTGCGGCGCGGCAACCCGTACCTCGGTGCCGCCGCGACGAAGGCGACGCGGATCCCGCCCGGTCACCCGGAGGCGTTCATCGAGGCCTTCGCGAACGTCTACCTCGGCGTGTTCGAGGCCATCCGGGCCCGGGAGGCTGGCCGTGCGCTCGGGGACCTCGATGGCGACTTCCCGACCGTCGAGGACGGCGCACGGGGCGTTCGGTTCATCGAGCGCGTCGTCGAGTCGAGCTCGAGCTCCGAGAAGTGGCTCGCGGTCTGAACCGAGCTACTCAGCGGCGCGTTCCCTTGACGAGCAGGTACGGACGGTCGAGCACGACGTCGCCGCCGTCTGCGGTGTTCTCCTCGAAGAGGCCGATGAGGTCGTGGCGGAACGCGCTCGCACGCTCGGGCTCGAGGATCCCGAGCAGTGTCACGATCGGACCGAAGGACGTGCTGAACTCGTCCCACATCTCCTCCGCCGACGGCGCCGTCCACGGCGTGTTCAGCGACTGGATCTCGAGCTCGAAGTGCGGGCCGAGAAGCGCCTCGCAGTACGCGGCGTCCCCCCACTGGGTCGGCGCTCCCGCACCTTCGACCGGCGGCGGCGAGTACGAGGCGATCACACGGAAGAAGTCCCCGATCCGTCCCTCGGCCGTCCACGCCGTGAGGACGAGTCGCCCGCCCTGCTTGCAGACGCGGCCGAGCTCCTCCGCGGTTCGCCCGTGGTCGGGCGCGAAGATCGCTCCGACCGACGACGAGACGACGTCGAAGCTCCCGTCGTCGTACGGGAGGCTCTCGGCGTCGCCGACCTCGAAGGGGATCTCGAGGCCACGCTCGGCCGCCTGACGCTTCGCCGTCTCGACCAGCACGGGAGACAGGTCGCAGCCCCTGACCGACGCCTCGGTCGCGGCGGCGAGGAACGCGAGCTCTCCCGTGCCGGAGCCGACGTCCAGCCAGACCTCGCCCTCGTCGGCGTCGGCTGCGGCGACGATCGCCTCGTGCATCTCGGCGAGCGTCGGTGCGATCACCTCGAACGGGCCTGCGCCCCACATCACCGCGTGCCGCTGCTTCAACTCCTCGAACGCCATTGCCGCCTCCGTTCCACGCTCGTCTGGACCCAGCCGGAGTGTCTCACAGCCCCGCCGGGCGATGGGCGTAGGGTTTTCCGCACCTGCGGAGTGCGGGGCGCCGATCCGGGCGGCTGGGAGCGACGGCATAGGGTCGATGCATGCCGCTCGCGCTCCAGCTCCTGACCCGCCCTGTCCGCGTCGCCGGCCTCGTGCTGCTCGCCGGCGCCGTAGCCCTCCTCGCGGGGGCGCTCGCGCTCGGCGCGCACCCGCTCGCGTTGTCGATGGCGCCGGCGGTGCTCGTCGCGACCGGACTCGTGGCCGGTGCCCTCGCGCCGCTCTACGGCCGGGGCGCTGCGGTCGGGCTCTGGATCGCCCGGGCGGGAATCGCGGTTGGCGCCGTCGCGCTCGTGCTGCCCGACAGCCGGCCGACGGCCGCCCTCCGCGTCGTCGCCGCGCTGGCGGCGCTCGCGGGCCTGCGCCTCGTGGCGCGGGGCGTCCGACGGGCGGGCGATCTCCCCGCGTGGTCGTCCCTCGCCGTTGGGGTCGGCATTGCGGCGACCCTTCTCGCTCCGGGACTCGGCGGCGCCACCGTCCTGGGCATCGCCTGGCTCGCGGTCGCCGCGGCGATCCGGGTCACGTACCCGGCGCCGGCAGTGGCCGCGCCGCAGCGCGCCTGACGGGCTGTCGGTCGCTCAGATAGAGGTGCCACAGGATCCGCGCGGCGGTGGCGCGGTTCGGCCTCCACGGCTCTCCGATCGCCTCCAGCTCGTCCGGTGACGGTCGTGCCTCGAGACCGCGCGCCCGGCGGGCGCCCTCCTGGAGCGCGATGTCACCCACCGGCCACGTGTCCGGCCGCCGCAGGGCCGAGAGCAGGTAGACCTCGGCCGTCCACGGCCCGATGCCCGGAAGTCGCACGAGCGCCGCGCGTGCCGCCTCGTCGTCGAGTGACGCCACGACGTCGAGATCGAGGGTTCCGTCCTCCAGCGCGGCGGCGAGGGCGCGGACGTACCGGGCCTTCTGCCGGCTGAAGCCGTCGCCACGAAGCTCGGCGTCGGTCGAGGTGAGGATCCCGGCGGTCGTGAGCCCGCCGAGCCTCGTCTCCAGGCGGTCGTAGGCGGCGCGCGCCGACGCGAGCGACACCTGTTGCTCGAGGATCAGGAGGACGAGCGTCGGGAGCCCCGGCTCGCGCGCCCAGAACTCCGGCAGACCGTGCTGTTCGACGATCGCGGCGAGATCGGGGTCCGACGCGCACAGTCTCGCGGCCGCTTCGGCGAATGCAGTCTCGTCGAGCATCCCGCGACCGTACACAGCGTGGCTCCAGCGAATCTCCAGCGGGCGCGCGCACCGTGCGGTCAGGGCTCGGCGCGGGGCCGCGCCCGGACAGGAGGAACCATGAAGCGGCACATCACATGTCTCGCGCTCGTCCTGGTCGCGATCGCCGCGTCGCTCGCGGCGACGGGCGCGGCGTCGGCCGGGGGGGCGACGCAGGTCGACGGCGTGCAGACGCTCGTCTGGCCCGGCGATCCCTTCGATCCGGCCGACGACGTGTACTGGATGGCCGGTTACGGCGACGGGCGGCCGGCGCTGATCGGCCGGTGGCGGACGACGTCGTTCCAGCTCGGCGTGTTCACGCCGTCCGGTGTCGTGACGGGGACGGGGACGGAGGCGTTCGAGGGCTGTCTCGACGCGAACGGCGATGCGAGCTGCGGAGGCTCCGAGCCGACGGGCACGCTCGGGTTCAGCTTCGAGTTGTCGGCCAAGTACGACCCGATCACGTTCGCGCAGCAGCACGGCCGTTGCCACCATCCGATCACGGGCGGCACGGGCGACTTCGCCGGGGCCACCGGCGGGCTCCATTTCAAGGACGATCCGGTCAACGGATGCTCCTACTACTCCGGTCACCTCACGCTGGGGAGATGAGCGGCGATGCAGCGGCGGCCGGGGACGACCCGGCCGCCGGCATTGCTTCTGTGGCCACGATCCTTCAACCTGCGGGGACACGGGAGGGCCTGTGGCGGTAGGCAGACGAGTTGCGGCGGGTGACGTCGTCGCCGGCTACGAGGTCGGCGCCCTCGCCGGACGTGGCGGGATGGGCGAGGTCTACCGGGCGCACGACCCGCGGCTCGAGCGTCCGGTCGCGCTGAAGCTGCTGAGCGAGCGCCTCTCGGACGACGACGGGTTCCGCGAGCGGATGCTGAAGGAATCCCGGCTCGCCGCGAGCCTCGACCACCCGAACGTCGTCCCGATCTACGAGGCCGGCGAGGCGGAGGGCCGGCTCTTCATCGCGATGCGGTACGTGGACGGGACCGACCTCAAGGCGCTCCTGCGTCGCGAGGGCGCGCTGACGCCGGAGCGTGCCGTGGCGATCGCGGCGCAGGTCGCCGACGCGCTCGACGCCGCGCACGCGAAGGGCCTCGTCCACCGCGACGTGAAGCCGTCCAACGTCCTGCTCGACCATCAGGGCGGCCGCGAGCACGCATACCTCGCGGACTTCGGGCTGACGCAGAGCATCGCCGAGGCGGGACCCGCGGACGGGAGCCTGATGGGGACCGTCGACTACGTCGCGCCCGAGCAGATCCGCGGCGACCAGGTCGACGGACGAGCGGATGTCTACGCGCTCGGCTGCCTGCTCTTCGAGTCGCTCACCGGCACCCTGCCGTTCACCGGGTCGTCCGACGTCGCGGTCGTCTACGCCCACCTCGAGGAGGCGCCTCCGCGCCCGAGCGAGCGCCGCCAGGGTGTTCCCGCAGCGGTCGACGACGTTCTCGCCCGAGCGATGGCCAAGGACCCGGACGAGCGGCCGGAGAGCTGCAGTGCACTCGTCGACGAGGTGCGAACAGCACTCGGCCTCGCCCAACCACGACCGGCGACCCGGCGGCGCATCGCCGTGGTTGCCGTTCTCGCGGCCGCACTCGCGGCCGCGGCGGCGACAGCCGTCGTCCTCGCGACCCGAAACGACGGCACGACGACCACGTCGACAGGGGGGTCGGTCGTGCGGATCGACCCCGCCACCGACCGCGTGACCTCGTCCTACGGCCTCTCCGGCCATCCGCGCTCCGTCACCATCGCGCGCAACCGCGTGTGGGTCGGCGACTTCCGGGACGGCTCTCTCTGGCGCCTCGACCCGGCGCGCGGTGACCTCCAGCGGTTCACGACGACCGGCGAGCCGCGCGATCTCACGAGCCTCGGATCGTCCATCTACGTCGCAGGCGACGGAGACAACATCTTCGACGGCTCCGTCACCCGCTACGACGCCGTGACCGGCGCGCGCGAGGCCGGGGTAAAGCTGACCGCGTGCTCCGTCGCCGCCGGGGAGGGGGTCGTCTGGGTCGCCGGCTGCCCGTTCATCGAACGCCTGTCGACGGGGCCGGGCTCGCTTCGCACGCTGGTGGTGAAGCTCGTGCCGTATCGGCGGCCCGCATCCGCGGAGACGGTCCGGTTCGCGATGCACGACATGGCGATCGGCAAGGGCTGGCTCTGGGTCATCGGAGACGCCGTCGACCGGCGCGTCTTCCGCGTCGATCCGCGGACGGGCGTCATCCGCGGCATCACGCGGCTCCCGTTCGCACCCGGCGCGATCGCAGCCGGCGCCGGCGGCGTCTGGGTGACGGGCTCTATCGACGACGTCGTCGCACGGCTCGACCCGCGGAACGGCCGCGTGCGGCAGACGATCCGGGTCGGCCGAGGCGTGGGCGGTGTCGCCGTCGGTGCAGGAGCGGTCTGGGTCGCGAGCGCCCTCGACCGCGAGGTCTCCCGGATCGACCCGAAAGCGGGGACGATCGTCGGGCGCATCCCCGTCGACGGCTCGCCGCGCGAGATCGCCGTCGGCGCCGGAGGGGTCTGGGTGACGGCAGATGAGGGGTAGGCATGCACTCCTCGTCCCCGCAATCGCGGTCCTCGTGGCCGTCGCAGGCGGCTGCGGCTCGGACGAGCGGCCGTTCAGGATCGGCGTACTGGCCGACTGCCAGGGGGCCTTGCGTGGGTATGGCGACGCGCAGCTTTCCGGGGCGGAGCTGCCGTTCCTGCAGCGTGGAGCGCACCCCCTCGGGACGAGCCCGAGCGACGGCGTGAGCGCGATCGAGGTCGGTGGACGCCGCGTCGAGCTCATCGTCGGCTGCCAGGAGACGGGCGAGCACCTGATCTACATCGAGGAGGCGCGACGGCTGATCGAGGCACAGCACGTCGACGTCGTGATGGGCGGCTCGTCGGTCGTGACGCGCGATGTGGCCCACCGGTACCCCGGCTCGATCTTCGTGAGCACGTTCTGGGACGAGCAGGAGGTGACGCTCCGGCGGCCGGCGGCCAACCTCTTCCGCTTCACGCCCGACTACGCGCAGCAGGAGGCGGGCCTGGGCGCCTATGCGTACAACACCCTCGGCTGGCGGCGGGCCTCGATCGTCGCGGGGGTCGGGAACCCCGGCTGGGCGGGCGCGGCCGCGTTCACAGCGGAGTTCTGCTCGCTCGGCGGAAAGGTCGCGGCGACCGCCTACGCCGCGTCCGGGGGCGAATCGGAAGCCGTGGCGCGCGCGCTCGCGGCGCGGCCCGACGGTGTGGCGACGTTCCTGACCGCCTTCGACAGCCAGGAACCGATTCTCCTGCCTCTGGCGGCGAAGCTCGACAGCCCGCGCCGCCTCCTCCTCTGGGGCCAGAGCTTCCTCGACCCCAGCTTGCTCGAAAGGCTCGGTGCCCGCCTCGACGGCGTCGTCTCGACGACGTGGCTGCCGTCGTCGCCCCCGAGCGCTGCGCTGCGCGACTTCCGCCGGCGCTGGCATGCAGCATTCCCCGGTCTTCCGGGCGCGCTCGGCAGCGACCCGGTCGTGATCGGCTACCACAACTCGATGGAGGCGCTCCTCACGGCGCTCGGGCGCTCGCGCGTGGCCGACGCGACGAGCGGGGTGGAGGCGGAGCTGCGTCGTCTTCGCCTCGATCTGCCGGGCGGCTCGATCACCCTCGACCACAACCGGCAGGCGGTCCGCGACGGATACCTCTCGAAGATCGTCGTCCACGGGGGCAACCCGACCCTCGCGCCCGTCGCGGTCGTGCCGCACGTCGAGCAGACCTTCGGCGGTCTTCTCTCCTCGGCACCGCCGCCCGGCCCCGACAGCCAACAGTGTCGCCGCGGGTCGCCGCCCTCCTGGGCGCAGTGAGTCAGCCTGCGATCGTCCAGGTGAAGCGCGTCTCGGTCCCGCGTGGGGCGAGCCCGCCGGGACGGACGCCGCGACGGACGAGCACCGCCGGCGTGGCGGTCTCCGTCGCGAGCGCCGTCCTGGCACGGCCGAGACCCTCGCGTCGCCAGCGGTCGGTCAGGCCGACGACGATCGTGGCAGCCCCCGCCGCCGCTTCGACGAGCGCCGCCGGGTCCGGCTCGACGAGGACAGGCTCGGTGGCGACTCCGAGAGCGCGCTGCACCGCGATCGAGGCGCTCGCGAGCAAACGGCTGGCGTCGCGGCCGTCGGCGACGGCCGTCGCGCCCGCGAGCTGGAGCGTCACGCCGCGAGCGCGTGCGAGCCACGCGCCGAGCTCGACCGCCGCCCAGTCGTGCTCGGCTCCCGCGAAGGGCACGAGCACAGGACCGGAGCCCGCGGGCTCGTCCCCGACAACGACGCCGACGTCGCACGGCGCCTGATCGAGCAGCGCGAGCACGCGCGCATCCTCGAGCAGGCCGTCCGGCGCGTCGACGAGGAGGAGGTCGACGTCGTGCTCACGGGCGAGCCGTCCTATGTCCACACCGGGGGCGATCGACGTGAACACCGCGGACCGTGCCTCGACGCCATCCGCGACGAGACGGGCGCGGAGGTCGTTTGCGAGCGCGGAGGCCACGCCGAGCTCGGCCGAGGTCGCAGCGGTCGTCGTCAACAGCAGCTCGCGCGACGGCTCCCGAGTGAGCGGCGCCGCGAGGTGCGCGAGACCCTCGAGCCGCTCCAGTGCAAGCGCGGTGACGAGGAGCGACCGGCTGGCGCCCGACACCGGCTCGCGCCCCGGGAGCGGATGGGCGAGCT
>DASUZN010000124.1:0-9631 GCA_036376855.1 Gaiella sp.
ACGAACAGCCAGCGCCAGCTCGCGTTGTCGACGATGAGCCCGGAGATGACGAGCCCCAGCCCTCCGCCGACCCCGAACACTGCCGAGAGAAGCCCGATCCCGACCTTCATCCGCTCGGGCGGAAACTCGTCGCGGATGATCCCGAAGCTGAGCGGGAACACCGCCCCCGCGGCGCCCGAGACGATGCGAAACAGGATCAGCGTCCAGATGTCCGGAGCGGCCGCGCAGCCGATGCAGCCGATCAGGAACACCACGAGCGACAGGACGAGCAGCCGCTCCTTGCCGTACCGGTCGCCGAGCTTGCCGAGGATCGGCGTCAGCACGGCGGCCGAGAGGAGGAAGCCCGTCATCACCCACGTGACCCACGTCGTGGACGCACCGAGCTCGCGCTGGAGCTCCGGCAGCGCCGGGACGACCATCGTCTGCTGGAGCGCATACGCGGTCGCCGCCATCGTCAGGATCGCGAGGGTGAGGCCGTAGTGCTGGCGCGTCTCGGTCATGTCGTTGCGCAGCGTAACGATCCGTCCTCGAGTCTCCGAAGGAGAACCCCGTAGGATCGCTGCCGATGCGCGCCGTGATCTACTCGATGATCCCTGCGGCGATCCTCGGGCTCGCCGAGGCGGCGCGCGGCGCTGGGCTCGAGCCGGTCGCCGTGCTCACACCGCGCGACGCTCGCGGCGCGGAGGACACCACCCGGCGTGCAGCGGTCGTCGCCGAGACGCCCGACGACATCGACGTCTGCCTCGTGGCCGACAAAGCCGACCTCGTCCGCCTGACGGCGGCGTACGAGCCGACGATCGGCCTCTGTGCCGGCTACCGCTGGCTGCTCCCGCCCGAGGTGCTGGCGATCCCGACCTTCGGCGTCATGAACAGCCATCCCGCGGTCCTCCCGCGACACCGCGGCCCCTATCCGTTCGCCTGGGCGATCCGCGAGGGCGATGCCGAGGTGGGGCTCACGCTCCACTTGATGGACGAGACGTTCGACACCGGCCCGGTGCTCGCGCAGGGTGCCCGTCCGATGCCGGCCGACCAGACGATCGGCAGCCTCGTGACCGTCCTTCAGGCGCTCGCGCGCGAGCTCTACCCGGATGCGCTCCGTCGCGTCCTCGCCGGGGAGCGGGGCGATCCGCAGCGCTCGGAGGGCGCGACGTGGGCGGGGCCCTTCGGTGCCGATTACGTCGACCTCGACCCCGCCAGGGCCCGCCTGGAGCTGCTTCGCCAGGTTCGCGCCTGGCAGGTGATGTTCGACAAGTCCGTCATCGGCCCGGTGGCGACGATCGAGGGCCGGCGCCTGCACGTGCAGGATGCGTCGCTCGACGAGCCGGACGATCCGGACACGCTCCGTCTCGACGCGGCCGACGGCCCGCTCTGGCTGACGACGGTCGAGCAGCTGTAGCGGAGCAGGTTTTTGGCATCGCACGTCCGGGATGCCGCGGCGGCGGCGGGGTCACGTCCGTGCGATGCCGACAGGAACCGTAACGCAGCGGTGCGGACTCGTCACACCTCGACCCGTGCGGGCCGCAGCGGCTCCGAGAACAGGGAGTACGCCGCCCACGCGATCGCGATCAGGCCGGCGACGCCCGCAAGGCCGAACGCGAGCTCCGTCCCGCCCTGCTCGGCGAGGAAGCCCGCTACGAGCCCACCGATCGGAGCGAGGCCCGCGAAGGCGAACAGGTAGAGGCTCATCACACGCCCGCGCAGATGAGGCGGCGAGGCGAGCTGGACGAGCGCGTTGGCACTCGAGGTGAAGAAGGAGAACGACATGCCGAGCAGCAGGAGCAGCACGAGCGCGACGTCGACCGAGTGGACGAGCGCGAGCCCGAGCATGGCGAGGCTGAAGCCGACCGCGCCGCCGACGAAGACCCGCGGGCTCGCCTCGCGCATGCTGGCGGTGGCGAGCGCGCCGGCGAGCGCGCCGAGACCGAAGGCCGCCGAGAGCAGGCCGAACGTGCCTGCGCCGACGTCGAGCGTCTGCGAGGCGAGGAGGGGGACGAGCACGTTGAAGTTGAAGCCGACGAGGCTGACGACCGTCACCACGCCGAGCACGATTCGCGCGAGCGGCGTGTGCGCCGCCCAGGCGACGCCCTCGCGAATGCCGGCGACGACCTTCGTCTCGGGCCGCTTCTCGACGGGGTGCAGCTCGTCCTCGCGGATCAGGTAGAGCGCGACGAGCACGGCCAGGAAGCTGACCGCGTTGACGACGAAGCACATGCCGGTCCCGACCACCGCGATCAGGAGGCCGGCGAGCGCGGGGCCGATGATGCGAGAGGCGTTGAAGAGCCCGGAGTTGAGCGCGACGGCGTTCTGCAGCTCCGACTCGCCGACCATCTGGAACGTCAGCGTCTGTCGTCCCGGCGCGTCGAACACGAGCACGAGCCCGCCGATCGCGGCCAGGGCGTACACGACGGGCAGCGTCGCCCAGCCGGCCAGGGTCACGACCGCGAGCGCGATCGACACGACCATCGCGGCACCCTGCGTCGCGAGCAGGAGCCGGCGCGTGTCGAGCCGGTCGATGACGACACCGGCGACGAGACCGAAGAGGAAGAACGGCACGAAGCGGCAGAACGCGAGCGCCCCGACGGCGAGCGGAGCGCTCGACAGCTGGATCACGAGCCACGCGAGCGCGATGTTCTGCATCCACGTTCCCGCGACCGAGACGACCTGGCCGGCGAAGAAGAGCCGGTAGTTGCGGTGGCGGCGGAGCGAGCGGAACGTGCGCCTGCGGAGCGCGATCGAGAGGAGCCTCACGGACGCGGCTCCAGCATCCGGCGCAAAGCCGGCAGCGCCCGCTCGACGCGCTCGCGATCGTCGTCGGAGAGGTGGGCGAGCCGATCGGCCAGCCAGGTCGTACGGCGGGCGCGGACCCGCCTGAGGATCGCGCGTCCCTCGAGGGTCAACTCGAGCCCGACCCTCCGGCGGTCGTCCTCCGACCGCACGCGGCGCAAGAGGCCCGCCGTCTCGAGCCGGTCGACATGGCCGGACAGGGAAGGCGCGGAGATGCCTTCAGCGTCGGCCAGCCCGCGGAGCGAAAGCCCTGGCTGACCGTCCACCAGCGCGAGCAGCGTCGCCTGGTGCGACGTCACCCCGAGCGACTCCGTCTCCCGGCGCAGGTTGCGCGCGAGCCGGAGGAGGGCCGGACGGAGCTCCTCGGCAATCTCGAGCGGTGAACGCGTAGCCTCACTAATCATTCGTGAGGCTAAGTATATCTGAAGAGCTCATCCAGCAATCGCTGCGGCGGCGTGCCGTGGGGTCCGGAGGCCGGCTTTGCCGGCTGTGAGGCCAGGTGCGGTGTGGGCGGATCGCGACGCGTAAGGAGGGGGCTCGCGGGGGAACCATGGGTTCCCCCGCGCTACTTCGGCTCGGCCTCGAGCTTGTAGCCGACGCCGTAGCGCGTCTGGAGGAACGTGTGGCGCGACGCGCGGCCGTCGATCTTCTCGCGGAGCTTGCGGACGAAGACGTCGACCGTTCGGTCCCGGTGGGAGGCGCGCCGGCCCCAGACGCGTTGGAGCAGCTCGTCGCGCGTCAGGACTCGACCGGTCTCCAGGGCGAGCGCGTAGGCGAGGCGAAACTCGGTGGGCGTCAGGTCGGCGCTCTCCCCGTCGACGTAGGCCTGCACGTTCCGCGGGTCGAGGCGCAGCTCCTCGATCACGATCTCCTCACCGCGCCGCGGATCCTGCGCACGCGTGCCGCGGCGCGCCGCCGCCCCGACGCGCGCGACGAGCTCCTTCATCGAGAAGGGCTTGACGAGGTAGTCGTCCGCGCCGATCTCGAGGGCGTGCACGCGGTCGTGCTCGGTGCCGCGTGCCGAGACGACGACGATCGGCGTGCCGATGCCCTCGCCGCGGGCCTGCTCGATCACCTTCCAGCCGTCGACGCCGGGGAGCATGAGGTCGAGCACGCAGACGTCGGGCCGGTCGTAGCGCAGCCGCGCGAGACCCGTCTCGCCGTTGGCGACGCCGACCGCGTCGAATCCCGCCGCCTGGAGGTGCCGCGCCATTCCCTGGGCGATGACCTCGTCGTCCTCGATGATCAGGATGTTCGCCATTCCGTCTCTCGCATCGTGGCGACGCGCAGTCGCCTGTGGGGGCGACGGCTGGTGAACGAATGGTATCCGGGTGGTGAACGCGGACGGCTCACCCGCACGAGCACTGCGCCGGGTGTCTGTTAGAACGCCGTGAGCATGGATGCCGACGCCACCCGGGGCAGGGTGCTGCTCGAGGAGAGCCGCGAGTCGGTCGTCGTTCTCGGCGACGACGACCTCGTTCTCGCGGCGAGCCGCCGCGCCCGCCAGTCGATCCATGGGCTCGAGGAGGGTGGGAAGCTGCCCGACGGGCTTCTCTCGGGCGAGGCGGGAATCATCCCCCTCGTCGTGCCGTACGACGTGGACGGACGCCGCGAGCGGCTCGTCTACCTGTCGCGCGGCGGCGATCTGACCGCGTACGAGGAGCTCCGCGCCGGCTTCACGGCCGCGGTCTCGCACGAGCTGCGGACGCCGCTCGCGCGGCTGCTCTCGCTGCTCGAGACGGCGACGCTTCCCGGGGAGAACGTCGCCGAGCTCGTCGAGCGGGCGCGGGCGGAGGTGGAGCAGATCCGCGAGCTGATCGACGAGGTGCTCTTCCTCAGCGAGCTCGAGTCGGGCACCAGGGTCGTCTCGCTCGGCTCGGTCGCGGTGCGCCCGGAGCTCGACGGCGTGGTCGCCGACCTCGAGGAGCGCGCGAGCCGGGCCGGGGTCGCGATCGTCGTCGAAGGCGACCCGGACATCGAGCTGGCGATCCGGCCGCGCATGATCCGCGTCGTCGCCCAGAACCTCGCCGAGAACGCGATCCGCTATGCCGGTCCTGGGGCGACGTTCACGCTCGCCGTCGAGCATGACGGAGACACGATCGTCCTGCGCGGCACGGACGACGGCGTCGGCGTCGAGGAGGCGCAGCTCGGGCGGCTGTTCGAGCGCTTCTTCCGCGCCGACCGCGCGCGCGCCTCGCGTGGGACTGGCCTCGGTCTCGCGATCGTGAAGCACGTCGTCACGCAGGCGGGAGGCACGGTCGAGGCGCTCGGCGGGCTGGGGGCCGGGCTCGAGATCCGCTGTACGTTCTTGTCCGCGAAGCGGGATCCCGCGGAAGCGGAATCCCGCCGCAGGGATCCCCCGCCTGTGGCGGGGGCAAATCCCTGAAGGCCGCCGCTGCCGCGGCGGCAGTGTCCTGAGACGCCACGGGCCGCGTTCACCGGTTTCTCACCAGACGGCAACAAGACGGCGCCCCACGCCGGTCGTCGCGGGGCCGACACTGGCGACGATGTCGCAGACGACGACCGAGGTCCCCGTGTCCACCGGACTCGACTCATCCAAGATCGGCCAGCTCGCGAGCCAGTTCGACGCCGACGACCGCGGACGGGAGGTCGTCTTCGACGTGGACGGTCTCTCCGTGTCCTACGGCGCCGCCCTGGCGCTCGACGGCGTGTCGCTCGAGATCAAGAAGAACTTCGTGACCGCGTTCATCGGCCCTTCGGGCTGCGGCAAGTCGACCTTCATCCGCTGCTTCAACCGTATGAACGACCTGATCCCGGGAGCGACGGTCGGGGGCCGGATCCTCTATCACGGCCGGGATCTGTATGCCTCGAACGTCGACCCGGTGGAGGTGCGCCGGCGGATCGGGATGGTCTTCCAGAAGCCGAACCCGTTCCCGAAGTCGATCTACGACAACATCGCGTTCGGTCCCCGGGTCCTGAAGATGACGAAGAACCTCGACGAGCGGGTCGAGAGCACGCTGCGCCGCGCCGCGCTCTGGGACGAGGTGAAGGACCGCCTCTCCGAGAACGCGCTCGGCCTCTCCGGCGGACAGCAGCAGCGCCTCTGCATCGCGCGGGCGCTCGCGGTCGAGCCGGACGTGATCTTGATGGACGAGCCCGCGTCGGCGCTCGACCCGATCTCGACGTCGCGCATCGAGGACCTGATCCACGAGCTGAAGCGCGAGTACACGATCGTGATCGTCACGCACAACATGCAGCAGGCCGCGCGGGTCGCGGACATGACCGCGTTCTTCAGCGTCGAGGTGCGGGAGGACGGTTCCGGCCGCCACGGGACCCTGGTCGAGTACGACCAGACAACGAAGATCTTCACGAACCCGTCCGACCGGCGAACGGAGGACTACGTCACCGGGCGGTTCGGGTAGTGGTGCCCCGTCCAGCAATGCCCTCCGGGTTCCCGGCGCGCGATGAGCGGCGCCATGCGTCGTCCTCGGTCGCCCCGATACCTTCGGGTATCGGGACTCCCTGCGTCCTAGCCTGGCTTGCTCCTCGCGCGCCAGGAACGCGGCCGCATCACTGGACGGGGCACTAGTGGCGCGCGTCGAGTACCAGCAGAGCCTCGAGGCGCTCGAGGCGGATCTCCAGGAGCAGGGCGAGATCGTCCTCCGCGCGGTCGCCGGCGCGATCAACGCGCTCGAGTCGCAGGACGTCGAGCTCTGCGACGAGGTGATCGCATTCGACGACGAGATCGACGATCGCTACCACCGGATCGAGCGGTCGATCGGCGAGCTGCTTGCGCAGCAGGCGCCCGTCGCGACCGACCTCCGCCTCGTGCTGGCGGTGCTCCACAGCTCGATCCATCTCGAGCGGATCGGCGACCAGAGCGTCACTGTCGCGAAGCTGACGAAGCTCTCCTCCACGCTCGAGCAGCACAGCGAGCTCGTGGAGGGCCTCTGCGAGATGGGAACCCGCGCGGCCGAGATGGTACGCCGCGCACTCGACGCCTTTGCGGCCCGTGACGTCGACGGCGCACGCGGGCTCGTCGACCTGGACGAGCTCATCGACCGCACCAATCGTGCCGTGGTCGACAAGGTGCTCGCGATGTCCCCGTCGCCGGGGATGCAGGAGTGGGGGATGCGGATGATCGTCGTCGCACGCTGCATCGAGCGGATCGGCGACAACGCGGTCGACATCGGCGAGCAGACCGAATACCTCGTCACCGGCGAGTTCCACGAGTTCTCGGACGCGTCGCATTGACGCCGGGGCTCGTTCACCGATGCGTCACCACTCGGATACCTCCGGGAAGCCCACGGGCCTCCGGCGTACCGGCACCGTGGCGCCCGTAACGACGTGAATCAAGACCAACGGAGAGGTGGAAGGACGATGAAGAGATCAGCACTTGCGGCGCGCGCCCTCGTCGGCGCGCTCGCATTGGCTCTCGTCGCGGGTCAGGCTCAGGCGGCCTCGTCGGCGAAGAAGGACACGCAGCTGGTGGGGACGGGAGCGACCTTCCCCTTCCCGCTCATCTCGAAGTGGATTCCCGAGGTCGGCAAGGCCTACGGCATCAACATCACGTACTCGCCGACCGGCTCCGGCGCCGGCATCGCGGGCATCACCGCGCGGACCGTCGACTTCGGCGCGTCGGACGCCCCGCTGTCCGCACAGCAGCTCGCGGACTGCAAGGGCTGCGTCGTGATCCCGTGGGCGCTCGCGGCGGTGTCGATCCCCTACAACCTGCCGGGCCTGAACGGGCGCGTGCACCTGAACGGCGCGACGCTCGCGAACATGTACCTCGGCACGATCACGAGCTGGAACGACCCGGCGATCAAGAAGCTGAACCCGAAGCTCACGCTGCCGGACACGAAGATCACCCCGGTCTACCGCTCGGACAGCTCGGGCACGACGTTCGCCTACACGGCCTACCTGTCCGCCGTCAGCGGGCAGTTCTCCAGGAGCGTCGGCAACAACACGAGCGTCAGCTTCCCGACGGGCGTCGGCGCGCGCGGTAGCTCGGGCGTCGCCGGAGTCGTGAAGAACACGCCCGGCGCGCTGACGTACGTCGACGCGGCGTACTCGATCCAGAACAAGCTGCAGTTCGCGATGATCCAGAACCGGGCCGGGCGCTTCACCACGCCGGGGCTGCGCGGGATCACGCAGGCGGTCTCGACCCTGCCGAAGAAGATCACGAGCTCGGCGCAGCTGAAGATCGTCGACCCGCCCAAGGCGGCCGGCCCGCTGGCCTACCCGATCACGACCTTCACGTACGTGATCCTGCCGACCAGCACGGCGAAGGCAGCCGACCTGCGCAAGTTCGTCTACTGGGCGGTGACACAGGGACAGAAGTTCGGCCCGCCGCTCTTCTTCGTCCCGCTGCCGACTGCGGTCAAGGCGTACGCGTACCGCGAGCTTGCCAAGGTGAAGGTCGCGGCATAGCGCTATGACGTCCGTCGGCTACGACCCCGCGGCGCCGGGCGCCGAGCTCGAGCGCCGCGGGATCCGGCTCGGCGACGTCCTCTTCCAGGGCATCGCGATCGCCGCCTCCGTGGCGGCGACCGCGCTGCTCGGGTTGATCGCCTACCAGGTCTTCTCGGACGCCTGGCCGGCGATCGAGCAGTTCGGCCTCTCGTTCGTGTGGACCGAGGCCTGGGACCCGGTCAAGGACACCTACGGCGCACTGACGTTCGTCTACGGGACGGTCGTCACGTCGCTCATCGCGCTGCTGCTCGCGACGCCGCTCTCGATCGCGATCGCGCTCTTCCTCACCGAGATCGCGCCGCGCCGTCTCGCGGCGCCGATCGCGACGCTCGTCGAGCTGCTCGCGGCCATCCCGAGCGTCGTCCTCGGCCTCTGGGGCATCCTCGTCTTCGGCCCGTGGGTGCGGGACACGCTGGAGCCGTGGCTGCAGAGCTTCCTCGGGTGGTGCCCCCTCTTCTCGGGTGAGCCGTCGCAGGCGGGGATGCTGCCCGCCGCGCTCGTGCTCACGATCATGATCATCCCGATCACGTCGGCGATCTGCCGCGAGCTCTTCTCGCGCACTCCCCGCGACCTGATGGACGGGTCGATGGCGCTCGGCTCGACGCGCTGGGAGGCGATCCGCGGCGTCATGTTCGCGTATGCCGCCCCCGGGATCGCGGCGGCGGTGCTCCTCGGGCTCGGCCGCGCGTTCGGCGAGGCGATCGCGGTCAACCAGGTGATCGGCGGCGCCAACTCGATCAACATCTCGCTCTTCGCCCCAGCGGACTCGCTCGGGTCGCGGATCGCGGCCCAGTACCAGGGCGCGACGTCGCAGTTGCAGGCGAGCTCGATCCTCTACCTCGGCGCGATCCTGATGGTCATCTCGCTCGTCACGAACGTGCTCGCGCAGGTGATCGTGCGGCGGTTCGAGCGGTCTCGGAGGGCGTATTGATGACGACGATCCCGTCGGACGACCGCTACGACATCACCGTGCGCTCGGCGGGTCTCCGCCGTCGCAAGCTCACCGAGAAGTCGTTCGCCGGACTCGCCGTGGCGAGCGCGGTGATCGCGGTCGGCATCCTTGCGCTCGTGCTCGGGACCGTGATCCACAAGGGCCTGAGCGCGCTGAGCCTCGATTTCTTCACGAAGCCGCGGCCGCTCTTCGGCCAGGCGGGCGGCATCGCCGACGCGCTCGTCGGCAGCGCGCTCATCGTCGGGATGGCGATGGTGATGGCGATCCCCTTCAGCATCCTCGTCGCGATCTTCATGTCGGAGTACGCCGGGCCGCGGGTCTCGGTGGCGTTGCGCATCATCCTCGACGTCCTGAACGGCGTCCCCGCGATCGTCGTCGGCATCTTCGTCTTCGGAGTCCTCGTCGTCGGCCATGGCCAGAGTGCCGTGTTCGGGGCGTTTGCGCTCGCCATCCTCATGCTCC
>DASUZN010000125.1:0-6564 GCA_036376855.1 Gaiella sp.
GGCGACATGGGGTTCGACATCGTCCACTACAACCTCCACAAGACGTTCTCGCAGCCGCACGGCGGCGGCGGGCCCGGCGGCGGGCCGGTCGCGGTGCGCGCGGAGATCGAGCCGTTCCTGCCCGCGCCCGCCGTCGTCCGCGAGGGTGACACGTTCCGGCTCGACCACGACCGGCCGAAGTCGATCGGCCGGGTGCGCGGGTTCGCCGGACCGTTCGGCGTGTTCGTTCGCTCGTACGCGTTCATGCGTGCGTACGGCCCTGCCCTCCAGGACATGTCCGAGGTCGCCGTGCTCAACGCGAACTACCTGCTCGCCCGGCTGAAGGACGTCTACGACCTGCCGTACGACCGCCTCTGCATGCACGAGTTCGTGCTCTCGGCCCGCAGCATGAAGCGCGAGCACGGCGTGACGGCGCTCGACGTGGCGAAGCGCCTGATGGATCACGGCATCCATCCACCGACCATCTACTTCCCGCTCGTCGTCGCAGAGGCGCTGATGATCGAGCCGACCGAGACCGAGACGAAGGAGCGCCTCGACGAGTTCGTCGAGGCGATGCGGTCGATCGCGGTCGAGGCCGCGTCCGAGCCGGAGACGCTCAAGGCCGCGCCGCTGACGCGACCGGTCCGGCGCCTCGACGAGGTCAAGGCCGCGAAGGAGCCGGTCGTGCGCCACGCGTTCGAGGCGGATGCCTCGTCTAGGATCGAAGCCGGATGACGACGACCGCCGTCTCACACGAGCTGATCGAGCTCGCCCACGATCTCGCACGGGCCGTCTCCGAGCACGACGTCACTCGGCTGGAGGAGCTCCTCGCCGACGAGTTCACGCTCCAGGGTGCGGCCGGCCAGCTCGACCGCGCGGCGTTCGTCGAGGCGGCGGCGGGGCCGTACGAGATCGACGAGTTCGCCTACGAGGAGATCGACCCCGAGATCTACGGCAACACCGCGGTGCTCGTCTCGCGCTACAGCCAGGTTGCACGGCTCGACGGCCGCGACCTGACCCACCGGATGAACGTCACCGACATCTGGACGCGTCGCGAGGCGCGCTGGCAGATCGTCCGGCGTCACGCGACGATCGCCGACTGATGGCCTCGACTGCCGACACGGGGCTCGAGGTCGTCCGCGCCGCTCCGCGCGACGAGGGAACGGTCGAGCTGATCGTTCGCAGGCCGGCGGTCGACGAGCGCGAAGTCGTCGCCGGGGCCGAGCTCGACCTCGAGAACGGCCTCATCGGCGACAACTGGTCGGCGCGCGGCCGTTCGGGAGGACGTCCGGCGAACCGCGACGCCCAGATCACCGTGATGAGCTCCCGGGCGATCGCTCTCGCCGCGGGTGACCGCGATCGGTGGCCGCTCGCAGGCGACCAGCTCTACGTCGACCTCGACCTCTCAGGCGAGAACCTTCAGCCGGGCACGCGGCTCGAGGTCGGCTCGGCCGTGATCGAGGTGACGGCGGAGCCGCACACCGGCTGCAAGAAGTTCGCTGCGCGCTTCGGGGTCGAGACGCTCGAGGTCTTCAACTCGCCCGAGGGCCGTGCGCTGAGCCTGCGCGGGATCAACACCCGCGTCGTCGCGCCCGGCTTCGTCCGGACCGGCGACACCGTCCGCAAGGCCTAGATCGTCTAGCGCGGGGCGGACCGGTCGCCGGCCCGCCCCGCGCGCGACGAGTTAGCTCGCGGACAGGTTGCCAACCCGGATCGCGACGATCCGGATCCCCGAGACGGTCTGCGCGCCGCCGCTGGAGCAGCGGAAGTCCACGGTGCCCGCGGCCGCGAACTCGTGCGTGAGCAGGTTCGCCAGCGTGAACTGGATGCCGTTGGCGAGCGAGTCGTCCTGGTCGGTGCCCGCGACGAGACGGCACAGCGCACTCGCTGCGGCGCCACCCGAGACGAACGCCTTCGAGCTGATCACGTACTTGCCGGCCTGCGGGATCGTGAGGTTGACGATGGTCGTCCCGATCCCCGGGATCGCAATCGGCCCGGCGAGGAAGCGCGCGTAGGCGTCGCTCGGGCCGGCCGGACCTGCGGGGCCGGCGGCACCGGCAGCACCGGCGGCGCCGGCAGGACCTGCGGGTCCGGCAGGACCGGCGGGAAGCTGGCCGGGCTTGAAGTCGGCCCGGAGCAGCGTGCGGTTCTTGACCTTGGCCGTGGTGACGGCGTTGTTCTTCAGCTGGGGCGTCCCGACGCTGTTGGGCGCGAGCGCAACCGAGGCGGCGACAGCCGTTCCGGAGAGAGCGATCGCAAGCGCGAGGCAGGCGACGACGAGTGCCGGCGAGGGGCGGCGGATCCTGGGCATGGACAAACACCTCCGTGGTTGGTGGCGGCTTCGACTTCGACGCCGGTCACGCGACTCATCCCACCGGCGTGACTCGCTTCCTCCCCTCGGTCGGGGCTGCGAGCTGGCCGCAGGCGGCGGCGATGTCGCGGCCGCGGGTCAGCCGCACCGTCGACGGCACGCGGGCGCGGTCGAGCTCCGCCTTGAATGCGGCAATCGTGTCGCGCGACGAGCCGTCGTGCATGCCCGTCGGGTTGTAGGGAATGAGATTGACCTTGAACCCGTCGCGGCCGAGGAGGCTCGCAAGCTGCCGCGCCTGGGCCGGTGCGTCGTTGATGCCGGCGAGCATCACGTACTCGACGAAGACGCGTCGCTTCGTCCGCTCCCAGTGCGCGCGGCACAGCGCGAGCACGTCCGAGAGCGGGTACTTGTCGTTCACCGGCATCAGCTCGCTCCGCAGCTTCGGATCGGCCGCGTGGAGGGAGAGCGCAAGCCGGATCGGCTCCTCGACGCCGTCCACGAACCGTTGCAGGCCGGGAAGCCAGCCCACGGTGGAGATCGTCGTCCGCCGGTGCGTGATCCCGACGTCCGGCAGCCGACGTGCGGCCTCCAGGACCGCTTCCACGTTCATGAACGGCTCGCCCATCCCCATGAAGACGAGGTGGTTCACGGGCTCGGAGCGGCGGAAGTGGAGCACCTGGTCGAGGATCTCCCAGGGTGTGAGGTTGCGGCCGAACGCCATCCGGCCCGTCGCGCAGAACGTGCAGGTCAACGGGCAGCCGGACTGCGACGAGACGCACACCGAGCGCCGGCCGTCGCGGTAGCGCATCAGCACGGCTTCGACGGGGTGCCCGTCGTGCGTCCGGAAGAGGGTCTTCACCGTCCCGTCGCGCGACCGCTGCTCGGTCTCCGGCACGAGCGTGGAGAACGGGACGTCTGCGTCGAGCGCCTCGCGCAGCGCCTGCGGGACATTCGTCATGGCGGCGTAGCCTGCCGCGCCCCGGGCCGTCCACTCCCAGACCTGCCGGGCGCGGTACGCCGGCTCGCCGAGCTCGGCGACCCGCTCCTCGAGATGTTTCAGATCCACGTGAGCAAGGTACCCAGCGACGGAACCGGCAACGAATGCGCCTCACACAGGAGGAGGGTCGATGTTCGCACGTGTAACGACGTACGAGCTCGTCGAAGGACGCGCGTCCGAGTCGATCGACGCGTTCCGACCCGCGATCGACCACGTCCGGGAGCTCGAGGGGCTCGTGGACGCGTACTTCATGGTCGAGCGTGACGGTCGCCGTGCGATGACGATGACGCTGTGGGAGAGCCTCGACGCGATGGAGCGAAGCCGCGTCCCGGCATCGAGCGCTCGGACCGAGGCGGCGAGCATCGTGGCGGCCGAGGTGACGAGCACCTACGAGTTCGAGGTCGGGATCCGCGCGGGGGCCGCCGACGAGATGTTTCTCGGAGGCACGCGGATGACCTAGATATAGGGTGCGGCCGTGATCGACCTCCGGTCCGACACCGCCACCCGTCCGAGCGCCGGCATGCGCGCCGCGATCGCCGCGGCGGAGGTCGGTGACGAGCAGCGCCGTGAGGATCCGACCGTCAACGTGCTGCAGGAGGGCGCCGCGTCCCTGCTCGGGCACGAGGCCGCGTTGTTCCTGCCGACCGCCACGCTGGCGAACCAGATCGCCCTGAAGCTGCACTCGCGGCCGGGCGACGTCCTCGTCGCGGAGCGTCACGCGCATGTCGTGATCTACGAGTACGGCGGGGCGGCCGCGCACGCGGGGCTGATGATCGAGGCGGTCGACGGGCGGCACGGGCGGTTCGGCGTGGACGAGCTCGACGCTGTCACCGTCCCGAGCACGAAGTCCGCCGACCAGCGCCCGGCCGTGCTCGCAATCGAGGACACGCACAACTCCTCCGGCGGCCGCTGCTGGCCGCTCGACGAGCTCGAGGCGGTCACCGCCGCGGCCCGCGGGCGCGGGATGCGCGTGCACCTCGACGGCGCGCGGCTCCTGAACGCCTCGGTTGCGACGGGGGTCCCCGCAGCCGAGATAGGTCGGCTGTTCGACACGGTCACGCTCTGCCTCTCGAAGGGCCTGGGCTGCCCGCTCGGTGCGCTGCTCGCGGGCTCGACGAAGGCGATCGAGCTGGCATGGCGGGAGAAGCACCTGTTCGGCGGTGCGATGCGCCAGGCCGGCATCGTCGCGGCGGCCGGTGTCTACGCGCTCGAGCACAACATCGACCGTCTGGCCGAGGATCACGCTCGCGCCCGCCGGCTCGCGGAGGGCTGGCATGCCGCCGGGCTGCCGGTCGACCTCGATCAGGTCGAGACGAACTTCGTCCAGCTGGAGGTCGGCGCGCTCGGGCTCGCCCGCGACGAGGCGCTGACGCGGCTGCGCGAGGGCGGCGTCGGCCTCTCGTCGACGATCCACCCGACCGTCGTCCGGGCGGTGACGCACCTCGACGTCGACGACGACGCGATCGACCGAGCAATCGAGCTGGCACCGCGGGCGCTCGGGGCACGTGTCGCCGTCTGAGAGGCTCGTCGAGCGGCTCGACCGGCTGGTCGCGACCGCGCAGTCCGAGCAGCGCATCCCTTCGGTCAGCGCGGCGGTGTTCCGCGACGGCGACGTGCTGTGGCGCACGGCACTCGGGTCGGCCGACGTCGAGCGCGGAGAGGACGCAACCCCAGAGCACGCGTACCGGATCGGCTCGATCACGAAGACGTTCACCGCGGTCTGCATCCTCCAGCTGCGCGACGCGATGGTGCTCGGCCTCGACGATCCGCTCAGGACGCACATTCCCGAGGCGCCGCCGGGGCCGACGGTCGCCGACGCGCTGTCGCACCTGAGCGGCTTTCAGCGTGAGCCGCCGGGCGAGATCTGGGAGACGATGACGCCGCCGACCCGGGAGGAGCTCCTCGGCGGCCTCGAGGACGTCGAGCGCGTCCTGCGGCCCGGTGAGGCATGGCACTACTCGAATCTCGCCTTCGGCCTGCTCGGCGAGATCGTCGCCCGTCGCAACGAGGGAGACTACGAGCCGGCGCTCCGCGCGCGGGTGCTCGAGCCGCTCGGGCTCACCCGTACCGGGTTCGACCCGCAGCCGCCGAGCGCGACCGGCTACTTCGTCGATCCGTACTCGGACCGCGTGACCGTCGAGCCGGACCCGGACGTCGAAGGCCCGGTCGCCGCGATGGGATGGCTGTGGTCGACGGTGGACGACCTCGCCCGCTGGGCGGACTTCCTCGCGACCGGGCACGACGGCGTCCTGGCGCGCGAGGCGCTCGACGAGATGGCGCGTCCGCGGACGATGGCCGATCAAGCGGCCTGGACGCTCGGCTGGGGGCTCGGGCTGGAGCTCTACCGGCGCGGCGACCGCGTCTTCGTGGGCCACGGCGGCGCGATGCCGGGGTTCCTCGCCGGCGTCTGCGTCCACCGGCCGGAGCGCACCGGCGCCGCGGTGCTGTGCAACACGAGCGCCGGGGCAGGTCCCGAGAAGCTCGCGCTCGACCTCGCCGAGGCGGTGCTCGACGAGCTGCCGCGCGCGCTCGAGCCGTGGCGCCCGGACGGCGGCGCGCCCGAGGACGTGGCGCCGATGCTCGGCCGCTGGTGGTCCGAGGGCAGCGAGCTCGTCCTCTCCTGGCAGACCGGGCGTCTGCGGCTCGAGGTCGTCGACGGGCCGCCGAACCGGAGCCTCTCGTGGCTGCGGCAGGAGGGCGACGACCGGTGGCGCATCGTGGAGGGCCGCGAGCTCGGCGAGCTGCTCCGCGTGGTCCGCGACGAGCGCGGGTCGCCGGCGAAGCTCTACGTCGCGACGTATCCGCTGACGAGAGCGCCGACCGCGTTCGCCGACGCCTCGGGGTGATCGCTCCGGTCGCCCGCGACCCAAAACATCGCGACGATTACCGCGTACGCGATCAACACGACCGCGCCGCGCGCGGAAGAGGCGCGGCCGCCCCAGAGCGTGATCACCGTCACCACGAGCCCGCCCGCGAGGGCGAGCATCTCGACCTCGCGGAAGCCGAGCGAGAGCGGATCGATCAGCCAGGACAGCAGGGCGACGGCCGGGATGAGGAAGACCGCGACCTGCGCCGCGGACGACAAGGCGATCTCCGCCGCGAGCCTCACCTTCCCACGGCGGGCGACGACGATGGCGCCGCCGTGCTCGGCGGCGTTCCCCACGATCGCGACGATGACCGCCGAGACGAAGAACTCGCTCATACCGGCCTTGTGCGCGAACTCCTCGAGCGAGCCGACGAGGATCTCGGCCACGAGCGCGGTGATGACCGTCGTCGC
>DASUZN010000126.1:0-9500 GCA_036376855.1 Gaiella sp.
CAGAGCCTCATCGAGGAGAGCCTACGGGCCGGCCGACGACACGAACCACCACTCCCCCCGGAGCGCCCGCACGAGCTCGGCGACGTGACGCCAGCCGTTTGCGGCCGACCAGGCGTCGAGCGCGACCGGAACCTCCCGGCCGAGCCGGTCCCGGAAGTACCACTCGACGAGCTCGCCGTCATCCGGGGCGGCGCGATCGGACGGGAGGCACGCGAGCGCCTCGCGCTTGCGCTCCGCCCGGCCGCTGAGCTCCGCATAGGCGCCATGCGAGCGGACGGCGAGCGCCATCTCGCCGGCGACGGCGTCGCGGTGGGCGTCGCGCGCCCAGCGCAGCACCGCCAGCCGTCGCGCGACGTCGGGCAGGTCGGCGGGGTCGAGGTCTCGCTCGGCGAGCCAGGTGTCCACGTCCTCAGGCTCGAGCAGGCCGCGGGCCCGCCGCTCCTCTTCGAGCGCGGCCTCGTGCGCCCAGAGCGAGACGTCGACGCCGGCCGCCGCGGCAGCGCTTCGCGCCAGCGCGGTGAGGAGCGAGCGATCGGCGAGCTGCCCGAACGCGTCGGGGTCGAGGCGGGCCTCGTCGAGCACCGCCTCGAGCGCGGCGTCGGCCGTCGGCCCGGGGGCGTGGCCGCCTGCGAGCTCGACCGAGCGGCGCGCGTCCTCCCAGTACCGCGTCCGCTGCAGCGTCCAGGTCGGCCTGGACGGCGCGAGGCCGTCGTCGAGGTCGCGGCGAATCGTCCGCAGCAGCTCGAGCGCGTCCTCGCGCTTGCGCTCGACGTGCCCGTCCGGCAGCCACGCGCGGAGCCGCTCGTGCTCCTCGTTCCCCCGGTCGAGCGCCGCGACGAGCGTGCGCTCGGCGTAGAACGTCGACTTGACTCGCGTGAGGAGCGCATCGGCTGCGCGCTCGCAGACGACACCCGCGCCGACGGCCGCGGCCAGCGTCGCTCGCACGTCCACCATGGCGTCGGAGAGCGCGCGGAAGTCGTGCTCGGCGCCTGCGTGCGCCACCGCGACTTCGTCGTCGTCCTCGAGCTGGCCGTCGGTGTAGGCGCGGTAGACGCTGCCGACGCCGCGCATCCCGAACGTGTCGAGCTCAGCTGCCCGGAGCGCGCCCATGCTCGCCGCGCCGTAGACGTGGACGCCCTCCGAGAGCGCGAAGAGGATCTCCTTGTGCCACACGGCCGGCACCCGCTCGAACACGCCGTCGACGAGCCCGATCGCCCGCGGCCGGCGGAGCGCCGCCCGGAGCACGTCCCCGTGCGCGGCGGGCGGGTGGTACTCGGCGTCGAGCACGTCCCGCGCCGTGTCGTACGCCAACGTCGGGCCGAGGAAGACGACGACCGGCGCGGTCATCTCACGCGCAGCGCTCGACGGCGCGGGCCAGGCACGGCAGGAGCGACCTTGTCGGTCCAGCCTTCGAGGCCTGGAACCACCATCCGGACGACGGGGACGCCGACATCCGGCCGCGTCAGGTCGACGAGGATCGCATGCTCGACGTCGGCACCACGCAACCGGTCGAGCTCGTGCCTCACGTCGTCGTCGATCGTCTCTCCGGGGACGTGCGCGGCGTCCTCGAACGAGCGGTGCCCCTCCGCGCCGAGTGCCCGCGTGTGCGACCCGATCGCCCCGGCGTCCTTGAGCCGACGATAGAGGGCAGGCGGACAGTCGTCGCGGCTGCCCGCGATCAGCGTCAGCCTGCTCTGGGCGGCCTCTGTCAGCGCGCGCGAGAGGGCGACGCCGCGGTCCGGGTGGCAGCCGCCTCCGGTCGCCGCGGGCAGGCGCCGGAGAACGTCCCTCCGCCGGTCGACGATCGTCGCGGAGAAGACCGGCAGTCCGACGTCGGTGGTCAGATCCCACGCGACAACGCCGACCCCGGCTCGGTCGTACGTCTCGAGCAGCTGCCGGCAGCCCGCGTCGGTGACGCTCGCAAGGTCGAGACGACGTGCCGCGCGGTCGGCCGCCGCGCGCTCGTCCCACAGCGCGAACGCGTCGCGCTCGACGGCCTCGCAGAGCCCGTGGCTCACCGCCTCGAGCAGGTGGTTGCCCGCGGCGAGACCGGTGCCGTTGGCCAGGAAGCAGCCCGAGCCCTGCGGGCCGGGCGAGCGGAAGTCGAGGTGGACGCACTCGTACGGGACCCAGACGCGCTCGCCGCCGATGACGTCGGTTCCCTCGACCCAGAGGATCGAGAGATCGGAGTGGAACCGCGACCACGACGGCCGGGGCAGCTGTTCCACGTCCACGACCCGGGCGACCTCGCGGAGCTCGCGGTACGTCGCGAGCCTGAGGGGAAGGAGGATGTGCTCGGCGTGCCAGGACTCGAGCGCCTCCATGATCCCCGAGACCTTGGCCGAGACGAGGTCGACGCCCTTTCCCTGCGAGACGGAGAGCGAGCGGCCGTTCGGCCGGCAGACCATCACAACCGGGACGCCGACGACATCGAGCCCCGTGATGACGGCCACGCGCGTGACGCCGATCCGCGGGAGCGTCGGCAGGAGACGCTCGAGCGTCACCGCGGGGTCGACCGTGCGGTGCGTCCCGTCGCGGTGCAGCTTCTCGGCTTCGGCGAGCGGTGCCACGGCGGTCTGGAGCGCCGCGCGTTCGGCCGAGCTACGACTGGGCGCTGCCGGCCGGGCCGCCCTCGGGCATCGGCATGAACGCCGCCGCGTCCGATCCCGCCTCGGGCATCGGCATCCGGGCCGCGTCCTCGCCCCCGGCGCGGTCGACCGCGAAGGCGTGCAGACGCGGCACGTTGGCCGCAACAGCCGCGCCGGCCGTGAGCGGCTCGGGCACGTTCGTCACGGCGTAGCCCGAGAGGTCGGTCTTCGGGATGAAGTAGTGCGTGCCGTCCTCGCCGCGAAGCAGCACCCCTGGCGTCGTCTCTCCCGTCACCGTGAACCTCCTTGGCCCGTCGTGAGAGCGGTGGCCCGCGCGTGCCCCGCCGTGTTCCTCTTGGCGAGATATATCACCGTCGCGCGCGCGATGTCATCGCCCGCGACGGCGTCCTCGCGGGCGAGCGCCGCCACGCGCGCGCGGTCGAGGAGCGTGTCGGCGAGCACGTTCGGCCACTCGGTCGTCGCCGCCAGCCGTACCGCGTCGTCGGCCAGCTCCCGCGATCGCTCCACCTCGTCCTCCATGGCGACCGCGCGCGACAGCGCGCTCCGCCAGAGCACCTGCGACAGGACGTCGGCCTCGCCCGCGGCGTCACGGGCGACCGCCGCGAGCGCAGCCGCCTCGTCGGGGCGTCCGAGCTCGACGAGCGCGTGCGCGAGCTGGCCCGCGAGCGTCGAGGAAAAGGCCAGGCTGCCGGCGTCCCGCAGCGCCTCGAACGACGGACGCAGGGCGCGCTCGGCGCGCTCGGGGTCGCCCGCGAGGAGCTCGGTGCGCCCGACGTTCTGCCCCCACGACGCCCACAGCACGATCCGCTGTCCCTGGCGCTCGGCGATCTCGCGCATCCGGTCGAGCGCGGTGCGCGCCGACGCGATGTCTCCCGCCTGCGCGAGGAGGTACGCGTGTCCCGCCAGCACGAACGGCTCCGTCGCGGGATCGTCCTGCACGGTCCGCAAGAGCGCTTCGGTCGCCTCGAGCGCGTCCGGCACGGGCGTCTGCCCCCACGCGAGGTTCATCGCACGCATGCCGGGAAGCCGGCCGGCGAGCGGATGGGAGAGACGGCCTGCGAGGACACCGAGACGGTCGATCGCCTCACGCGCGGCCGTCGACCGTCCCATCGTCATGCTCGTCAGGTACGAGACCCAGCACGCGCGGAGCAGGGCCTGGTCGTCGTCGTGCGCGGCGAAGAGCTCGATGCCGCTCTGCGCGAGGGAGTGGAGCCGCTCGACGGAGGGCGTGGTCGAGGTCAGCTGGAGCTCGATCTCGCCGCGGCAGAGCGTTGCATGGGCGCGGGTGACGTCGTCCACCGACACGCTTCTCTCGAGCTCGTCGAGGGTGCGCAGGGCGTCGGCGTTCCGGCCGGCGTCGATGAGCGTCTCGGTGAGCTGGACGAGGATCCGTGCGCGCTCCAGCTCGTCCGCCGGTAGCAGCGTCGAGGCACGCCCGAGAAGCCCGGAGGCCGCGTCGATGTCGCCCCTTCGCGCCGCCCGCTCGCCGGCAGCGGCGAGGCGACGGGCCGCGCGTGTTCCGAGCGCGCGAATCTCGCCATCCGCCGGTCCGAGCTCCGAGCGGTATCGATAGCTCTGCTCGAGGTGGTAGCCGAGGATCTCCTCGTACTCCGCAAGGCGGGCTCCCACCACGTCCTCGAGCCAGTCGGCGAACTGCGCGTGGAGGCGCGCGCGAAGCCGCTTCGCCGTGCCCTGGTAGGCGGCGTCGCGGACGAGGAGGTGCTTGAAGCGGAACGCCGCCTCGCCCGCGAAGCTCGCCTCGGCCGGGCGGACGAAATCCTTCGCGGAAAGCGCCTCAAGATCGGCGTGCACGGATGTGCGCGCAGATGGGTCGACGAGCGCGACGACCGCGCCGCGATGGAAGACCTCGCCCTCGACCGAGCCGCGTTCGAGCGTCGCGCGCGCGCCGGGCTCGAGCGAGTCGAGACGCGCGCCGAGGAGCGCGCTCAAGCTCGTCGGAAGGGCGAGCGCGTCGAGGTCGCCGAGCAGGCTCGAGCTGCCGTCCGCGCCCTCGAGGACACCCTCGTCGCGCAGCATTGCGACGAGCTCCTCGAGGAACAGCGGGTTCCCTCCCGACGCTCCCGCGAGGCGCGCGCGGGTCGCCGCCGGTGCGCCCCCGAGCACGGCGTCGAGCAGCTGATCGAGGTCGCGTGCGCCGAAGGGCTCCAATCGAACCGTCGCATTCCACGCGGGACGTTCCTCGAGCAGCTCCGGACGTGACAGCACGAGGACCATGACCGGAACCGTCGCGAGCGCGGCCGGCATGCCTGCGAGGAGATCGAGCAGCGTCGGCTCCGCCCACTGGATGTCGTCCACGACCACCACCAGCGGGCGCTCCCGAGCGCCCGCCGCGAGAAAGGCCGCGATTGCGCCTGCAGTGTCCTCGGCGGTCGCCGATCCCCCGGCAACCCCGAGCAGCCTCCCGACGTGCGCGGCGACGGCAGACGGCTCCGCCGTTTCGGAGACGTGCGCTTCCAGCAGCGCGAGCACCTCCTCCGGCGAGTGCTCGTCCCTGACGCCGGCCAGCTCGCGCGCGATCTGTCCCACAGCCCAGTACGTGATTCCCTCGCCGTACGACAGGCAGGTCCCGCGGACGACGCGGGCGCGCATACCGAGCCGCGAGACGAGCTCGGCGACCAGGCGGGACTTGCCGACACCCGGCTCGCCCACGACGGTGGCAAGGCGCGCGGTCCCGGATGCGACAACCTTCTCGAAGACCCGCTCGAGGCGGTCGAGCTGCTCGGCTCGGCCTGTGAACGGGGTTCCTGCCGGACGGGCAGCCGGCCCGAAGCCCGAGACCTCGAGCAGGCGATAGGCGGGGACCGGCTCGGACTTCCCCTTCGCCTGGAGCGGCTCGATCGCCTCGACACGTACCGCGTCGCGCACGAGGCGGTACGTCGGCGCGCCGAGCAGCACGTCGCCGGGGCCGGCCGCCTGCTCGAGCCGTGCGGCGACGTTGACCGGGTCGCCCGTCACGAACGTCTCCCGGCTCGACGAGTCACCCGCGACGACCTCGCCCGTGTTGACGCCGATCCGCAGGGCGATCCGCGTCCCGAAGCGCTGCTCGAGATCCTCGTTCAGGGCACCGAGGCGCGCCTGCATCTCGAGCGCAGCGCGGCACGCGCGGAGCGCATCGTCCTCGTGCGCCTCCGGGACGCCGAAGACCGCGAGGACGGCGTCGCCGACGAACTTCTCCACCGTGCCGCCGTGGCGCTCGAGCGCGCCTCGCATCTCGTGGAAGTACGAGAGCATCAGGCTCCGAACCGCCTCCGCATCGAGCCGCTCTCCCATCGCCGTCGAGCCGGACAGGTCGCAGAAGACGAGCGTCGCGAGCTTCCAGCGCTCCGGTGCCGCAGCCGTCAGCGCGGCACCGCAGTCCATGCAGAACCGGGCCTGCGCCGCGACCTCGGATCCACAGGCGGGGCATCTCACGCCGGTGACACTACGGCGCTCGCGCCGCTGTCGAGCCGTCGGCCTCGGTCAGCGCCCGAGAGCGGCGCCGAGCGCCGCGTCGAGCTCGCGCTGCGGGTCGACCCCGCCGCGCGTCTCGCGACGCCACGCAACGAAGCCGTCTGGCCGGACGAGCACCGCGCCGTCTGCCCCGAGCCCGTGGGCGCGCTCGAGAGCGCGCTCCGGGTCCGCGAGCTCGGCCCCGAGGCGGTACGCGTCGACCGCGACCGGTCCGCGTTCGGTGGCGGTGCGCGCCGCGGCGCACCACGCCTCGCCGTCAGGCCCGGCAAGAACGACGAAGGTGCGACCGAACAGGTCGAGTGTCGACCGGGAGCCGCCGTCGACGGGGAGGTGCGGCGCCCTGAAGCCCGGCCGGCCGGATGGCTCGCGCGGATCCTCCCAGAGCACGTCCGCCTCGGAGGGGCCTGTGATGGCGGGCGACCGGTAGCCGTAGCCCACCTCGACGGCCGCCTCGTCGACGATCGGAGCCAGATTCTCCTTCCCAAGCGTCGGGTCGAGGCGGAGCACGTACCGCGTGTACGCCTGCTCGGTGGTGAACGCCCCCACGGGGCGGCGTTCGGTGTCGTACGTATCGAGGAGCGTCTCACCGCCCGTTCCGCGGAGCACCAGCGCGAGCTTCCAGGCGAGGTCGTACCCGTCCTGCACGCCGCAGTTCCCGCCGAACCCGCCGGTCGGGGGCATCACGTGCACGGCGTCGCCCGCGAGGAACACGCGCCGGTCGCGATATCGCCCGGCGTACGCGGCGGTCGCCGCCCAGCGCTGCACGTTCTCGACGTCGACCGGGATCTCCGGATCGCCGAGAGCTTCGCGGACGTAGCCGATGCAGGTTGCCTCGCTCATGTCCTCGCCGATCCGCACCGACCGCGTCCCGTCGCCGTCGGTCGTCGAGTTGACGACGAGGAATCCCGCCTGCAGGTCGATGGAGAACCGGAAGAAGCCCTGCAACCGCGGCCCGAAGACGTAGACGACGCTGAGGTTGCGGTCGCCCATCAGCCGGCGCACGTCGGCCTTGAAGTAGATGGTGATGCTGTCCGAGAAGCTGCCGTGGCCGAGCATCTCGATCCCGAGGCTCTCGCGCACCGGGCTGTGGGCACCGTCGGCGGCGACGAGGTAGCGGCTCCGGACGGTGCGGTCGGGCCCGCCGTCACGCGGACGGACGACGGCGGTGACCGTCTCCTCGTCCTGGTCGACCGAGACGACCTCGGACGCATACTCGATTCGCGAGCCGAGCCGTTCGGCGGCGCGGAGCAGGACCGGCTCGAGGCCGATCTGCGTGAGGAAGAGCCGCGGGGACGGGCTGATCGTCTCGACGCCCTCGTTGATGAAGCGGTGGTACCAGTCGAGCTCCTTCCCGCCGAGGCTCTCGACCGACACGATGGCGCCGTTTTGGACGAATTCCCGCTCTGCGGCCTGCGTCACCTCGTCTTCCAGGCCGATCGCTCGGTAGGCCTCGATCGTGCGCTGACTGACCATTGCCGCGCGCGGATGGATCGCCGTGCCGCGGTGCCGCTCGACGACGAGCGAGGGCACACCGTGGTGCCCGAGGAAGACCGCCGTCGACAGTCCGACGAGGCTTCCGCCGACGATCAGGACAGGAGCGTCTTCGTTCGTCACGTCGCCCTCCTGGGCTCGATAGCCAGTGCGGTATTGGTGATCTCCGCCTCGTTCAAGGTCGCGTGACGACCTCCGCCACAATGCGGTCAGGCCCCGGAAGGAATGCATCCTCGAGCGGAGGGCTGTAGGGAATCGGGGTGTTCGGAGTCGCGATGCGCCAGGCATCGTCGAGGTCGCCCAGTCCCTGTTCGGTGACGAGCGCCAGCACCTCGCCCGCCCAGCCGCCGGTGAGCGGGCCTTCCTCGACGACCGCGATACGGTTCGTCTTCACGACGGATGCGAGCACGGTCTCGACGTCGAGCGGGCGCAGGGTGCGCAGGTCGATCACCTCGGCCGACACTCCGTGGTCGGCGAGCCGGCCCGCCGCGTCGAGGCAATCGTGCACCCCCTTCATCGCGCTGACGAGCGTGACGTCTGTTCCCTCGCGGACGACCTGCGCGCGTCCGAGCTCGATCGGCTCGCTGCCGTCGACCGAGCCTTTGAGCGAGTAGAGCCGCTTGTGCTCGAGGAAGACAACGGGGTTCTCGTCCCGGATCGACGCCTTCAGCAGCCCCTTGGCGTCGGCCGGCGTCGCGGGGGCGACGATCTTGAGCCCAGTGATCCCCATCAACCATGAGACGGGCATCTGCGAATGGATCGCGCCGAAGCGGCCGCCGGCGCCGACCACGGAGCGGATCACCAGGGGGCAGCCCTGGCTTCCGCCGGTGAGGAACCAGTACTTGGTCGCTTGGTTGATGAGGACGTCCATCGAGAGCGCGAGGAAGTCTCCGAACATCACCTCGAGCACCGGACGCAGCCCGGTGACCGCGGCGCCGTACGCCGCGCCGCTCATGGCGAGCTCCGAGATCGGGGTGTCGAACACGCGCGCCGGCCCGTACTTCTCGTAGAGGCCCGGCGTGACCGCGAACACGCCGCCCGCGACCGCGACGTCCTCGCCGAAGAAAACGACCCGCTCGTCGCGGTCGAGCTCCTCGTCGAGCGCCGCGCGGACCGCCTCCCGGAACTCGATCTCGGCCATTCCCGCTTCCTCTCTCTCAGTCGACGACGAGCAGGGTCGGATGCTCGAGCAGCGCTCGCAGGCTCTGCAGGAACCGAGCGGCCTCGGCGCCGTAGACGATCCGGTGGTCGCACGAGAGCGAGACCTCCGCCGTCAGACGTGCCACGAGCTGCCCGTCGTCCGCGACAACCGGCCGTCGCGCCACCTCGCCGACTGCGAGGATCGCCGCCTGCGGATGGTTGATCACCGCCTGGAACCGGCGGACGCCGAACATGCCGAGGTTCGACACCGTGAACGTCCCGTCGGCCAGCTCCTCCGACGTCAGCGACCGCGTGCGCGCCCGCTCCGCGAGGCGACGCGACTCCGCGGCGATCTCGAAGATCGACTTCTCGTCGGCGTCGAACACCGTCGGCACGATCAGCGCGTCGTCGGTGGCGACCGCGATCCCGATGTTGATGCGGCCGAAGCGCAGAGCCTTCCCGTCGCTGTAGCTCGCGTTCAGCGCCGGGAACTCGCGGAGCGCGAGCGCAGTGGCCCGCACGACGAGGTCGTTGTAGGAGGGCGGGGGGTCGTGGCCGCCCGAGCGCAGGTCTTCTCGGAGCTGCGCGGCGGCGTCCATCAGGACGTCACTCTCCAGCGTGAACTCCGGGATCGACGAGCGCGACTCCGACATCCGTCGCGCGATCGTGCGCTGCGTCGCCGTTTGCGGGATCTCGACCACCGCTCCTCGGCCACCGCGCGCCGGCGGCGCGGACGCGCCGCTCGCCGCAGCACCGCGGACGTCGGATCGGACGATCCGCCCGCGAGGC